>JAOZPW010000146.1 GCA_029932545.1 Thermoanaerobaculales bacterium
GGTCCGAGGACAGCAGGAGCATCGCCGTCACCGTCCGATTCTCACCCGGCATGATCGGACACCTGATGTTCAACGCCTGGACCGAAGAACTTGCCTTCCAATTGCCTCCTGTCAGTCAAAACCAGGGCGGTGGTTGGCGCCGATTGATCGACACCTTCCTTCCCTCCCCGGATGACATTACGGCTCCCGGGACCGAACCGGCGGTTGAGACCAGATCCTATATCGTCGGCCCAAAATCTCTGGCCCTGCTGGTTGCGCCGTTCTGAAGTGCTACCATACCCCGTTGGAGACGATAATGAATGACGAACTGACTCTCAGTCTTCCTGAGTTCTGGGCATGGCTCATGACCCACCCCAACTGCATCCTTCGCGCCGGCACCCCTGAATCCGTAATCTACGATGACCCAGATATCCACTGGGGTTTCGGCACCGAGGAAAACGACACCCTGGTCATTCAGGCGATCAGAGGCAAACGCCCCCTGGGAGAGATTCTGGTCGCACCGGAACAGGTCGCCTGGGTCCGCGGGTTTGCCGGAGAACTCGACAGCGAATACATCTTCGAATTGATGGCGGAGTCCGACACCGAACCCTTTGCAGCCTACTTCTTCGTCATGACCCATGGCATGGAAGACGAAGATCCCGCAGCAAAGGTGCATTAGAGAGGATGGGACGGTCTTGTCCCCGGATATGAACCTCGGAGTGAGGCCCGTATTGGTTTCCCAGAGATAACGATTCGCCCAAAGTGGCCGAGACCAATCCGGCCCTCACTCCGAGGTAGGGCGCTTCGCGCGGGCGGTTTTATTCCTTCTTGTCTCATCGGCAACCCGACGATAAGCGTCGCGGAAGGGCATGCCTCCACGAACCAATCGGTAGGCTTTCTCGGTGGCGTAGAGCTCTTCGCCCATTGCCTGACGGCACCTTTCGGCGTCGATTTCCATGTCGTTGATAATTCGGGTCATCATGGCAAGGCTCTGTGCCGTCGCATCGAGGCCCCGCATTAGAGGTCCCTTGGTCAGTTGCAGGTCACGGTTGTAGCCGGAGATCAGATTCGCGCCGAGGTGCCGGATCGTTGATTCATCCCCCAATACCGTGTGGTACTTTGCGCGGATCAGCTCGAGTACATCGGGGTTTCGTTTCTGAGGCATGATCGAGGAACCGGTACACAGGGCTTCCGGCAAGACGACAAAAGCCATCTCACGCATGGTGAAGAGCATCAAATCACTGGCCAGCCGATTGAGGTCGCACATGATCTGGCTCGCGATGTGGAGGACGACGCCCTCAAACTTGCCACGGCTGTGCTGGGCATATATCGGATTCTCCTGGACACGGGCGAAACCAAGGTCTCCGGCAGTCATCTGGCGATCGAGTTCAAATACAGGGACACCGAAACCCGCCGCCGTGCCCAATGGGTTCTGGTTAATCAGCCGCCGTGCAGCGTCCAGCAGAATGAGATCATCCTCCAGGGCCGCCCGAAAACAGCCCAGCCAGAGACCTACCGACGACGGCATGGCCGGTTGCATGTGGGTGTAACCGGGAAGACCGATCTCACCGTGTCGCTCGCAGGCCTCTTCGAGGCTCGATGACAGCCGCCCCACCAAATCCTCGAGCCGATCCAGCTCGGCCAGTTCGTACAGTCTCAAGGCGGTCAGAACCTGATCATTGCGAGAGCGCCCGACATGGACCTTCTTGCCGAGATCCCCGAGCTTTTCGGTCAGGTAAAGTTCGATGGCGGTGTGACAATCCTCGTGGTCCGCCGTGACCTTGAACTTCCCAGCGGCTTCGAGAACAACAATCTCCTCCAGACGGCTTTCCAGTGCGGCCGCCTCTTCAGGTGTCAGCAGGTCGATGTCCGCCAGCATCCGTACGTGGGCGATGGAAGCCCGACAGTCATAAGGGACGAGCCTCTGATCCCAAAAGACGTCGTCTCCGACGGTGAATTCCTGCACCATCTGATCGATTGCTGCGCTTCCCTCCTTCCGCCACAAGGTTTCTTTGTCCCGGCTCATTCACTGCCCAACCTTCCGATGAGCAATCGCGTGATGGGCCATCAGCCGAATGGCGTTGATCTTGATGAACCCCTGGGAATCGGTCTGGTCAAAGCCGCCTTCGATCTCCATGGAAGAAAACTCCTGGTCATAGAGCGAGCTGCGGGAGACTCTGCCGAGCACGGAGACATGGCCCTTGAAGAGTTTGAGGTCGACCACGCCGTCGATCAACTCCTGGCTCTTGTCCACGGCTGCCATCAGGAACTCCATCTCCGGCGAGAACCAGAAGCCGTTGTAGATCAACTCCGACAGTTTGGCCGACAGCATATCCCTCAGCCGCATCACCTCGCGGTCCATGGCGATGCCTTCGATGTCCCGGTGGGCCAGATGCAAAATCGTACCTCCCGGAGTCTCGTAGATGCCGCGCGACTTGATGCCGATGAAGCGGTTCTCGACCATGTCCAGCCGGCCGATGCCATTGGCCCCGCCTATTTCGTTGAGGTAGGTGAATAAGGCCAGGGGATCGCGTTCCTCCCGTCCGTCATCCAGGTTGGTAACCCTGATCGGAATGCCGTCCTTGAACTCGATGGAAATCCGGGTTGGCGCATTGGGCGCCAGCTCAGGACTGACCGTCTTCGAGTAGATCTCCTCCCCCGCGTGGTAGGCAGGGTCTTCAAGGATCCCGGACTCGTGGCTGATGTGCAGCAGGTTGTCATCCTCGCTGAAGGACTTTCCCGTCGAAGCCTTGACCTCGATGCCGTGTTCAGCGGCAAAGGCCAGAAGCTCCGGACGCCCTTTGAAATCTCTCAAGAAATCACTGTCCTTCCATGGAGCAATGACTTTGATCTTCGGGTTGAGGGCGTAATAGGCCAGCTCAAATCGAACTTGGTCGTTGCCCTTGCCCGTCGCTCCATGGGAAACGTAGACCGCACCTTGGGCGTCTGCAATCTCGATCTGACGCTTGGCGATGATCGGCCTGGCAATCGCCGTACCCAGGAGGTAACGTCCCTCATAGATCGCATTGGCCTTGAATGCGGGAAAAATGTAGTCCGTCACGAACTCTTTCTTGAGGTCCTCGACGAAGACCTTCGACGCACCGGTTTCGATCGCCTTTTTTCTGACCGCCTCGAAATCTTCCTCCTGACCAACGTCGGCAACGTAGGCAATGACCTCGAAACCCTTCAAACTGAGCCACTTCAAAAGAACCGAAGTGTCCAGTCCACCGCTATACGCCAGAACTACTTTGTTGCTCATTGACCCTCCTTTTGTGGCTGCTCTTCTTGTGATTTCTTGAAAGAGGCTAAACTCTCAGTCTTGAGCTGCCGGACCGCCGAGCCGGCTGATACTTTCCCTGGCGTCGTTCATCACGTCAGTGATATTCAGCCGGATCCATTGCCGATCCATCCACTCCTGGGGCCGAACGTCAACGCCCTGGACGAGGACGCCGAAATGGAGATGATCGCCTAGCACCGAACCCGTGACACCGGTGTTGGCGATGACTGCGCCGGCCTCAACCCTGTCCCCGGCCTGAACGTGAACCATCGAACAGTGTCCATAGAGCGTGTAGAGGCCCATGCCGTGATGGATGATCGGCATATTCCCGTAGATTCCGTTCTCATCGGCAAAAACGACCTCACCACTATTCTGTGGCGTGATCGGAGCCTGTTTGACACTGGCCATGTCCAAACCGAGATGGTAGGACTCGCTGACCCGTTTCCCCTCGTAGCGGTAAAAGCGATGATCACCAAAATCGCCGAGGACCTTCCCGTTTCTCAAGGGATACATTGCATTGATCGAGAAGGTGTCGATCATCTCTTCAGGCACATGCGAGGTCATATCGTGAATCAAGGCTTCATTGGCGACCCGTACTTCTTCGTTGATGATCTTGAACTGTTCGATCCGGGCTTCCACTCCCTGTGTCTCTGGGTATTCTTCAGCCAACTCCCGGATTTTCCCTTCGAGATAGCCTTCGGAGAGCGTCAGGTCTCGCGTACGGTAGTCGACTTCTTTGAGATAGAGGGAGATCGACGCCCTGGCCACGTTGCCGGCTTTGTCCTCCGCCACAAGGGTTGCACCGAAATCTTCAACCGTAACCGGCCACGCAATCAGCGAGACAAAGAACTCATCCTTGAAAAAGGGCTGACCCCTAAATCTCTTTCCGGTCTTCGTTTCAATATGAAAATCGCTCAGGTTTGCATCGGAAACGCGATAGACGACCAGTGCGGACCCGCCCTTTCCAATTCCGTAAGAGTTTGTCACGATGCTTGCGAGCGGGCGCTTCGTGTCGATGACAAGGGGAAACTCATGTGTTCGGACATTGCCCGAAAGAAAATTCCACTTGCTCGCGTCCACTGCCTCAATGGTGATGATGACTTCATCGGTCTTGAGTTGAGAAATTCGCTTCGGCACCTCGACACTGACCACCACATCATGCTTGGGCTCTACAAACTGTTCCTGACGAAGTTCATAGCTCGTGGCGCCGTCTTTCAGTGTGACGCTGTAGCTTTTCAGACCACTTTCGTCATCCAACTGGAACACCAGGGGCTTCTTCATATTCCAGTAGCCGTTGTTGTCCACCAACGACACTTCAGGTTTGTTCCGCTCAAAATCGGGTGACGCGAAGACAAAGAGCGCGGCGCCGATGACGCCGATCAACAGCACCAAGCCAATAATGGACTTCGAGTTTCGCTTTTTTCTCATTTGCATTGATCTACTCCGGGTCAGCGATGCAGGCAATATCATCCGGTGGCGACGGCAACCAGGCGCTCTCCGGCGGTCCGTCAGCGGCCTGCCAGTCATTGAAATCAAAGGTGCTGACGGCGCCCTGAGGATCTCTGACGACGACCTGGGCCGGCAGGCCGTCCTCACCAACGAGGATTTCTACCCTCGAAACGCCCCCAACCTCACGAGGAATGAGAATCAGACGGTGTTCCCCTTCGGCGACGATGGAAAACTGAGCAACCGCCGCCCGAGGATCCAGGACCGCAATCAGTGGAATCCTCTCCCACTCCTCAGCCGTCAAAAGATGATCGTCACAACTCAGATTCTCAAAATCCAGGAGACGGACTAATCGACCACTGAGGCCCATCCAACGAACAACCGGGCTTCCGGTGGCAAAAAGCGCCTTGTCGGGCCACGCGACCCAGACCTGACCGTTGACCTGCTCTCCAAGACTCATCCCCGGCGGAACATATTCTTGAGCGTATGAGGCGGTCCAGGTCGATCGGGTTTGAAGTGCAGTGCCCAAAGCCTGCAGCCGTTCCATTGCCGGATCCCGGTTGGCCACCGCCGTACCCGATACCAGGATGGCGATTGCAACAAGAACAGGAACAAAAAAACGCAGAGGCGCAGAGACGCAGAGTTCGACGTTGAGCGTTGAATCGTTGATATTGCACGTTTCTTTCCTAACCCCTAATTCCTCATCCCTCATCCCTAATCCCTTACTGGCTGCCATCCCCATCTCCCTAGTGTTTAAAGTGCCGGCGGCCGGTCAAGACCATCGCCACTCCCATTGCATCACAGGCCTCAATGACGGCCTTGTCCCGAATGGACCCACCCGGTTGAATCACGGCTTGAATGCCCGCCTGATGAAGGGCTTCAACGCCGTCCGGGAAAGGGAAGAATGCGTCCGAAGCGGCCACAGAGCCCTCAAGGTCATGTCCCATTTCGATCGCCTTGGAGACCGCAATCTTGGCCGCATCGACCCTGCTCATCTGCCCGGCGCCAATACCGAGAATGCGATCCTCGACACCGACGACTATGGCATTGGACCCGACGTGTTTGACCACCCTCCATGCCAGTTCCATGGCCCTGCTCTCGGCGTCGGACGGCGCTCTTGTGGTGGGCACATCCCGGTTCTCGCCGTGCCACCCGTGGTCCCCCTGTTGGATCACAAAACCACCATCGATGGCCTTGACCACGGTGGCGGTCTCGCTTGGGCGCTCGGCTTCGAGTACCCGTAGGTTCTTCTTGGTTGCAAAGACCTCAAGGGCCTCCTCGGAAAATCCGGGGGCGATTACAACCTCGGCGAACTGTTCGACGACCTTCTCGGCAAAGGACCGATCGACCGGGCGGTTTGCCGCGATGACCCCACCAAAGGCCGACAAGGGGTCCGTCGCTCGGGCCTTGAGGAAGGCCTGATCCATCGCTGGGTCCAGAGCGACACCGCAGGGATTGGCATGTTTGATCACCGCAACACCCGGCCCGGGTAAATCCCACACCAATCGCCACGCCCCGGTAGCGTCTCCCAAATTGTTGTACGACAACTCCTTGCCCTGAATCTGCCGTGCCGAAGCCAGGCCGGATGGGGGTGTCGACCGGGCCAATATGCCCCACTGATGAGGATTCTCGCCATACCGGAGTTGTGTTTCATCCCCCATCAGGAGATCCTCCGCCACCGCTGCGGCTTGCGACGCCTTACCACCCTCGACGAGGGCAGGAAGATGGGTCGAGATCGCCGCGTCATAGGCAGCCGTGTGGCGGTAGGCCTTGATCGCCAGCCGCTGCCGGGTTTCTTTGGTGATCACTCCAGCGGCCAATTCACTGAGAAAACCTGTGTAGTCTTCGGGGTCGACGACAACCGCGACCCGAGCATGGTTCTTGGCCGCTGCCCTGATCAGACTGGGACCGCCAATATCAATCTGTTCAACCGCCTGTGAGAGCGTCACGCCGTCGGTGGCCACAGTCTCCCGAAATGGGTAGAGGTTGACCACGACAATATCGATCTCCGGGAGGTCCATCTCGGCCAGTTGAGCTCGATGCGCCGTTGTCGGGGCCGCAAGGATCCCCGCAAAGACTTTCGGATGGAGGGTCTTGACCCTGCCGCCCAGAATCTCCGGATATCCGGTGAAATCACTGACCTCGATCGGGTTACAGCCCGCATTTGTCAGTGCCCTCGCCGTTCCGCCGGTGGAGAGGATGGACCAACCCAAATCTTCGAGGCCAAGACCGAGACGATCGAGACCGTTCTTGTCCGAAACCGAAATCAATACCGTTCCACCCATTGTGCCCCCCTCGTGGCCGCATCGTAGCATTGTCTTAGCCACTATCCCGCACGGTTTCCCCGAGCCCGAGCCCGAGCCCGTTATCGTTCCCGATGTAATCTCCTCACGGCCCCTCGAAGCAGTACCTCGGCACGCCCGGCGCGATCCCTTGGCCTCAACCAAAGCGGAATCTCAGACCCAAGAATTCCTTGAGTTTATCGCGTTAGATGAAGAAATAAACGCAGAGACGCGGGGACGCAGAGTGTGAGTTGGTCAGCACCGATGATGAGATCATCAGTTCAAGCAGATCTCGGGGGACACTCGGGAACGGGCACGGGCTCGGGTCTAGGGCTCCCCACCTCCTCTCGGTTCCAACTCCGCCGGGTTAGGATGGAACCATGAGAATCACGACGGGCATCAAGGCTGCTTTCTGCTTTATCCTGTGCCTGGCGTTGATCGTCAGTTCAGGCTGCACTCCACCGACCGAGGATCTCAGTGATACCCTTGTCATCGGAGTACTCGCCGACATCCAGAGCTGGAATCCCTACCTGACGGAAACGAAATTCAGCGAGGATCTTCTGGCCCTGGTCTACCCATCGTTGGCAGTCGAAATGTCCGATTACCACGATCATCCGCCGACCTTTGCCCCCGCACTTGCGAAGAGTTGGGATCTTGGCTCCGATGGCCTCGGGCTGACCTTTCACCTTCGCCAGGACCTCGTCTGGAACGACGGTCAACCGGTCACTGCGGACGATGTTGTTTTCACCTGGAAGGCTCAAACATCTGAAGAGGTCGGGTGGTACGGCGCCTACACAAAGGACTTCATCGACTCCGTTGAGAAGATCGACGATTTCACGGTCAGTTTCCGTTTTTCCCAGGTGTATGCCTACCGGCTGATGGACGCCAACGAGGGTTTGATCATCCCGTCCCACCTTTGGGGAAAAATTCCGTTTTCGGACTGGCATTCAACCGACTGGCTGCCTCATGTCGTCGGCGCAGGACCGTTCGTTCCCGTCGGTCACGTGCCGCAGCAGGATATCGTTTTGGGCGCAAACCCGAGCTACCGGCTGGGCGCACCGGCTACGATCGACCGCGTCGTCTGGCGTATCGTCCCCGACCAACTGAGCCTGATGACTCAGCTGCTCGCGGGAGAATTCGATTTCGTCAACAGCCTGGCGCCTGAAGAGGCCCAACGAGTCGAGGCAGACCCCGATCTTCAGGTGGTAGACATTCCTCACCGCGGCTACACCCACATCTGTTGGAACACCACCCGGCCTGAACTTGCCGACCCCCGCGTCAGACGAGCACTGGGTATGGCGATCAATCGGCAGACAATCATCGACACGGTCTACCGCGGTTACGCACGGCCGTCGGCCGGGCCGATTCTCTCGACCATGTGGGCCTTCGACGACAGCCTTGAACCCCTGCCATACGACCCTCGCCAGGCCTCCCTGCTGCTCAACAGTGCCGGTTGGAACGACACCGACGGCGACGGCACACTGGAGAAAGACGGCCGCCCCCTGACACTGGAACTGCTGACCAACGCCGAAAACCACATGAGGCAGGACATCTGCATGCTGGCGACACGAGACCTTCGGGCCATCGGTGTGCAGGCAACTCCCAAAACCGTTGAATGGGGCACCTTTCTCAGCCGATTGCGGGACGGCGACTTCGACGGGGCAGTCAACCGCTGGGTTGAACCTACCCAAATCGACCTTGAGGACGTTTGGCACACGACCCCGGAGGCTCTCGAGAGTTCGAACTACGGACGATACTCAAACCCCGAGGTCGACCGCTTCATCGAAGAAGTGGCCGACGTGAGGGACATTGAACTCCAGAAAGAACTGTACGGGCAAATCCAGCATCTGATCGTCGCCGATCAGCCCTACACCTTCCTGGTCGAGGGTCGAAAGCTCAGGGCCATCAGCACACGGGTTCAAGGATCGATCCAGAACGACGCCACACCCTACTTCAACCTCGAGGCCTGGAAACTGCCTTGACTATTCTCAGACGACTGGCCCTGCTCCCGCTCCTGGTTTTGTTGGTGGCTACGGTGACATTCGCCGTCGTCCAGGCGGCGCCCGGAACCTATGCGGATACCATCGACAATCCACGGCTGACACCTGCCGCACGGACGCATCTCAAAGCCCTTTACGGACTGGACCAGGGGGCGCGTGGCCAATATTTCCATTGGTTGGGGGCACTTGCCCAGGGTGATCTCGGGCGTTCCTTCCTCTTTAAACAACCGGTAGCCGACGTCATCGCCACAGCCCTTCCACCGACGATTCTCCTGGCCGGAACGGCCCTGGCGATGGATGTGATCCTCGGGGTCCTGCTGGCCCTGATCTCGGCACGGCGTCCGGGCGGCTGGATCGACCGGATCCTGACAATCCTGTCCCTGGGAGTCTACGGCCTGCCGTCCTTCTGGTTGGCTGGCCCGGCAATCCTACTCTTTTCCTTGACTCTG
>JAOZPW010000147.1 GCA_029932545.1 Thermoanaerobaculales bacterium
AGGTTCTTCATGACCGAAAGGTCGACGTCTTGATCCACCACGCGGCCCAGATGGACGTCCGGCGCTCGGTCGAGAACCCCGCCTTCGACGCCGATGTCAATCTCCTCGGCCTTCTCAATCTCCTCGAAGCTGCAAGGAAAACCGGAGTGCGCCAGGTAATTTTCGCATCCACCGGCGGTGCAATCTACGGTGAGCAGGACGTTCACCCGGCAGACGAGAACCACCCCGCCCGCCCGGTCTCGCCCTATGGCGTCGCAAAGTTGGCCGGCGAACGCTATCTGTACTTCTACCACTGCCAGTACGGGCTGAACGTGACCTGCCTGCGCTATGCCAACGTCTACGGCCCACGCCAGAACCCCCACGGTGAGGCAGGAGTGGTCGCAATCTTCATGCACAAACTTCTCCGCAATGAACAGGCGGTCATCAATGGTGACGGGAAGCAGAGTCGTGACTACGTCTTCGTCGGCGATGTCGTCAAGGCCAATGTTGCAGCACTCGGTCGCTCCGGATTCGACATCTTCAACGTCGGGACTGGGATCGAAACCGACGTCAACCAGCTCTTCTCCGAGGTCCGTCGCGCCTTGGGCACAGGGGCGCCTGCCACGCACGGCGAAGCGATGCCCGGGGAACAGCTCAGATCCTCGATTTCGTCGGCAAAGTTACGCGATCAGTTGGGCGTTTCCCCCGACACCCTCTTCGCCGACGGGATCCAGGAGACGGCGGAGTGGTTCAAGACACATCGGTAAACAAGGTAATGGCAGGTGAGCGGCCCTACGCAACCACCCGTGCAGGCCCACCGCCGAGCAGTCGCGCCGGCAGCATCAAGACGGCCTTGAGCAGGTGAAAAACGGCACTGACCGAGATGCCGATCAGGCGAAAGGGCAACGACAGTAACCAGACGATCGGGTACAACACCAGCGCAAGCAAGGCCAACGGCCAGCTGACAACCAGAAGAATCAACCACAGGATAAGGGTCCACATACGCGCCTCCTATTGATACTACGCATTTGGGGACCCGCAGGTTCTCATCGAAGGGTCGAGCGGGGCGCATAGACATGGGCGATGACCTCCGGTTGAACGCCAGAAAACAACACTGCCCCCTTCTCTCGCCCCCTTCTCTCTGTGGCGGTAGTTGAGTCAGTGAGATTCCTCCACTCGCTCCGCTCGGTCGGAATGACAGTGGGAGGTGGACCCTCGGTCGGAATGACGGCAGGGAGAGGCGCCATCCTCTTCCCTGTCATCCCGACCGAGGGAGCAAAGCGACCGAGTGGAGGGATCTCCCCAGCCAATTCTTGGCGATCTCTGCGTCTTTGCGAGATATTTGTGTTTCTGAGTTCGTTTTCTTTTGGACGGTTACTCCAGCCCAAGCTCTGCCCGGGCCTCGAGCAATACCGGTGACCTCGGCAGGACCCTCAGTCCCGCTTCCAGTTCCCGTAGGGCTTCATCTTTCAACCCCAGCTGGACGAGGGCTCTGGCGCGAGTAGCCCAAAACCATTGGGAGGAGGCCCATACTTCGGCGTCTTCGATGACGACGAAGGCCTCAGGCGCACCACCGGTAGCCACAAGCGCCCGGCTCCTGTCGATCGATGCGCCGGTCAACCATGGAGAGTTGGTCGATACGGGTCTCAAAACAGCGGAGGCTTCTTGGTATCGACGATTCACCAACAGCTGATGACCCTTCCCTGCAACGGCATTGATGCGAAGGATGGGCAGAACCACCGCCCCGGCAATGACGATCGCCACCACGCAGCCCACCACCGAAAACACCATTCTCCAGGGGGGGCGCCCCATCTCCCCTTTCCGTGAACAGTCCGCGGACCCCCCTGCCGCCAGGCCAATGACGATCCAAAATAGAACTGCCGTCGCCGGCGTATGGAAAGGAGCAGAAAACAAGGACAGCACGGCAAACGTCGCCAGAAACACGACGACGGCCCCGTCCACCGACGCCCCTCCTTCCCGGAAGCGTGCCAGAGACAGCATGAGGGCCCGATACCAGATCAACAGAATCAGGAGCGCCGCCGGCATGCCCCGCTCAACCGCGACCTGGAGCAGATCCTGGTCCAATCGATCGACCAGGAGTGTCGGCAACCAACGGTGATATTGGGAATCCAGGCCGGCTACGACCGATTCGAGGCCCTCGGGCAGAATCAGGGGGGTATGCCTGAGGCCGAAGCCCGTCAAGGGTTCTTGCGGGACCAGGTGCAGCCCGGCGCCCCATAGGCCCAGCCTCCCAGTCAGCGGCTTGAGCTCTCCCAATCGCTCAATACCCATTACCGTCACGAGGATACCGATGACAACAACACCCCCCAGCACCAGCCATCGAGATCGACGAACGATGGGAATCAACCCGAAACCAACCACAGCCGCAACTGCAAGTCCTACCAGAGCCCCGCGGGAACCGGTCGCGGCAACCGCCGCGGCAAAAACCAACCCCACTGACCAGAGCCACACTGTCCTGGATCGACCTGCAGTTTTCCAGGCGGCAAGCACCAGGGGCAAAGAAAGAACCAGCAGTTCCGCTGTCCAGGTTGGATTGCCCAGAGTCGTCAAGACCTGCCAGCGACCGGGGCGACTCGAACTGAGATCAAAGAGCAGTCTCAAGGGATCGACTCCCAACCCTTGAGCCAGCGCCAGGGGTGCGACGATCAGGGCCGGCAGAACCAGGAGACGAAGCAGCTGCCCTTCGGCCCGAGATCCTGCCGTCCGTGTACCCAATACCCCGACGAACAACACCATCAACAGTAATACCTCGAGGGCCCCAAATCCGTGGAGGACCCTGTTTTGTGCATGCACCAGCGGCACCGTCATCGACCACACAAGGAAAGAAACAACCAGCCTGATGAGGAGGGCGTCGCCCGCCACCAATCCCCGGCAAGCCATCACGATGCCCACAACCAGGGGCGCTCCGACCAGAAGCACAAGGGCTTTGGGGAGGAGGAATTGATCCAGTCCAAAAGGCTGGAAAGTCAGAACTACCCCGATAAATACCATTCCGACTGCAAAGCTCGATCCGTGATGGGGACGGCTTCCAAGACTCAACATTGGCTCAAGGGTTTCATTCAGAAGAATGCTAGCATGGGGCAAGCGGCCAGCCGCCCCAAGAGGCCCGGTCGGAAACCCCAATGGCGCTCGCAACGGGCGGTACCGGGGATTTCCGGCCGGACCTCAAGGAACCACCCAACACCGGGAGTCGACATGATCAGAAGCATTGAAATCACGGGCTTGGTTTTTTCTTTGATGCTGGGCATCATCCTGATCGGCGCCGTTCCTGTCGGTGCACAGGGCTACGGTGGGATGTACGTGGACCATGAAAATGATCCCGGCACATCCGGGGGGACAACGACAGGAATAGACCCGACTCCAACACCGATCTTTTCTGCGACACCCACTCCAACTCCCAGACCCTCCGGAAAGTTGTCACTGTCAATATCTCCTGATCCGGCAACCGTGGAACCCGACGGAACACTGACCCTCGTTGTAAAGATGACCGCCTTCGGCTTCGTTCCGGGCGAGTACACGATCGCGGCCTTGTCACTGGACGAGCGTGGCGGGCGCGTCTCTCCATCACGAACATCGATGGCGGGCAGTGGGACGTGGCAGGTCCACTTTCACGCCGGCGCCGACCCCGGAAGCTGGCCCCTGCTCTTCGTCGCCCAGGATCGATTGGGAAACCACAGCGCTGCCTCGACGATCGTGCAGATCGAGATTGTCGTTGAACCCCTGTTGGTCACCACGGCGGGCTCGATCCATCCGGCGGCCGACACCAGCCAAACTCGCCGTCAACACAAGTCATGGTGGGAAGAGATCATATTCCGCAACCTGGCCAATCCACGATGGTTCGAGTTCCTCTGTGATGATCTGTACCAGAGTCATGGGTGGCAGCAGACGATCTCCCAGGCAACAAAAATCGACCGTGACCGCCTCAACATCACCAAGACGATGGCGCCGATCGAGCAGTACAAGTCCTTCACCGATATTGAGCCCATCATGAGCCGCTACTGGGCGGACGGCGGCATTGCCGTGAATATGGCGACGGCAAATCAACTCGGAAATCTGTCCAAGACATGGAAGGCCGCCCCCCATCTGGTCGTCAGCACCACTCCCGGTATCGGCTCCACCCTTCGACTCAAGACCCCGACACAGGGGATCAGTGCCGGTAACGTGCTCAACGGCGTTGGCGCGACAATGATCCTCCTGGATTTCTGGGCGAACATGTCGAAAGCCGAGACCCCGATCGAAGCACAGGAAGCCTGGTTTACGGCAGGGTACGCCTCCCTGGACCTCTACCTGGCGACAATCGTCGGCAACACCTTCGGCTCGGCTGTCGCCCTCCCGGGAATGATGGTCTCCTACGTCCTGACGAACAGTTACAACACGCTGATCGGTGGTCACAAGACCTGCTGGTTCAAGAAAATGGTCGAACAGGCCGATTTTGCCGACTACCTCAGCGAAGACATCCACGACACCGATGCCGTCAACAACGTCAAGGAGGCAATGCTCAGTCAACAGGGCCTCGAGAAAACGTTGACGCAATGGTGGGTCGGCACAGGCGCCGATTGGGATGGGTGGATGGGCGGTTGTGGAGGCTGGAATCTGGCCAAAGCCCGCGGCTACAACGAGATCTTCGTCGATCGGTTGATGCACACCACCGAAGTCGAAGTCAACGGCAAGAAGTACCACCCCTGGTCCTTTTATTACTCTGTCTCCCAAATGATTGTGAGAGACCGTAAACGCGAAATGGCTCTAAAAGCCGCCGAGAACATCCGGAAGATTGAGGCCGCCTACCTCTCGACTCTCGCGCAAACCCCCTACCAGGCCCGGCTCCGAGTGGTCAGCGCCGACAACCCCAACAACCCGATCAGATTCGCGACGGTTTTCCCAACAGAAATGGAAAGAGAAAAACAATGGGAAACCGACCAGGACGGTTGGTTCACGGCAACGATCCAGGGGCACAACTTCTCCCCGCAGGGCACCGTTTTGTTCACTCTTCGCACGAACGGGGAGACCCACCTCTTCGTCGTTCCCCAGAGCGCATTCGAGAAGCTGGCGTCATGAAGAAGCTCGCCGTCTGCTGCCTCGCTCTGACTCTGCCGTTATCACTGATCGCTGCCGACCGCGATGTCAATCGCGACGGGTGGATCAACCAGGCCGACGTTACGGCCCTGGCTCGAATGGTCGCCGGTATCGACCCCGTTGACCTCAGGTACGACCAGGACGGTGATGGCGCCTTGACCCTGGAGGATGTCAACCATGTGCTGGATGCCACCGCTCAGGGGCCGATCTCAAGCAGCACGACTACCGCCACCCCACACACACCTCCGCCAAGCCAGAGCACCGGAGGCATGGACTTCTACGCCGTACGGCAGAAGGGCACCGGCCAGTGTGTCGTCGTTGTCGGCGATGAAGGTATTTCTCCGGGCGACACGGTATACGGCGTTTTCCCATCATTTCCAGAAGCGCAAGATCTGCTCACCAGCCGCTGCAACCAGGGACCCGCGACGCCGACTTCCACAAACATTGTTTCGGGGCTGCCCCTGAGCACCGACCGGCTCTACCGGCCCGACAAGACAATCACACGCGGCAAGTGGGGAACCGCCACCCATATCGGAGGAGACGCCAACTTAAAAAGCAAGGTCAACGAGCGGGGTTTTGTTGTCGAAGACGGTTTCTTTGTCGCTCCCGGCCATGGGGGTGATACTGAAATTCTCTGGTCCCACGACGGGTCCGAAACCACGCTGTCCGGCGCCGCAACGGTGATCGACTGCATCGACTATTGCGGCCGGGCCGGTTCGATTGAGTTCTTCATTCGAGGGGATGGCCGAGATCTTTGGGCCGGCGGGTTGGTGCGTCAAGGAGACCCCGCTCGGACCTTCTCGGTCTCCCTGAGCGGCATCCACGAGGTCCGTCTGGTCATCACCGACGGCGGCAACGGCGTTGACGAAGACTGGGGCGGGTGGCTCAACTTGAAGGTCGGGGCGCCCGGCGCCCCGCCGGCGGCAGCAACAGCCCCGCCCTCCCTCGGTAGAACTACCCAAGGGGCTTTCCCTCCGATCCTGGCGATCCCTAAATTCGACAACGACGACTCGACTCGGGGGATTTTTTCCATCGAGTTGGAAAGCGGCAAGGGCACCCTGATCAACCGCGTCCGAAAGACACCCCTCGACGTCCAGATTCACCCCATGCGCCATAATTTTTTCCAGGCGATCGGAAGGCGCCCGGGGCAGTCCGCCCTCCAGGGTCAGATCCTCATCGGTCCAATCAGGAAAGGCGGAGGAAGAGTCCACGCACTCCTGATCGTCGATACGACAACTGGGAAAATGGGCTATCTGACGGACCTGGATGACGACCCGGCACGGGGCAAGTTGAAGATGATCGACGGCGCCCCGGCCCAGGCGATGGCCACAGAGGACGGGAACTACGCGCTCGTCATGCGGCGTTCAGGGTCCGGCAAGACCCTTGGCGCCTATCTCTATCACGGCACGACGGGCCGATGTCGGATCTTCAAGGACATCGGCAACCTCAGCTCTGCGATCACTTCATCACCAACGACCACCCTGCCGAAAATCGATGCAGGTGTATCCAGCCTCGAGATCCAGGCCGGGAGCGACGCGACCTCCAATGTCCTCCTGATCGACCCTTCCAGCGGCACGCTGTACCTGATCGGTGACATCGAACACAAACCCACTCAACTGACGGTCCGCACGCTCTCGCTGAACATCGTCGAGGCCTTCCCTCAAAGGCCAAAAGTACTCTCACCCCAGCGTTTTCTCCCGATTCCCATCACCGACAGATCAGGGGCCACAAGCTCCGCACTGATCGTCGATGTCGGAAGCGGCGCCCTCGCCCTGCTCGACAACATCCGCAAGCCCTCGAAGATCCGTATGATCGGCATCAAAGGATCGATCTACGATGTCCTGAAGGAAGATGTCGGGCGGCCAAGGACGATCACAGCAGTCCCCAAGATCGATGACACCGGCGCCACCGAAGCCGCGTGGCTCTTCGACAGTGCAACCGGAACCATTCTCTTCATCAACAACCTTCAGGATCCCGGCAACCTGGTCCTCCGATTGGTAAATAAAAGAAATGGGGACTGAGGGGGGCAGGAGGAAAAGACATCTCGCAAAGATCGCCAAGCGCGCAAAGGTGAAGAATCACCCGATCCGAGTGACTCTTGGAGTGGCGGGTACCTCACCTCCCTTTTCAATGCGATGAATAGAATTGGATGTTCAGGCGACGATGACATCGACTCCATAGGCGGCAATTGCCGAATCTCGAGTGACGATCGTCATTTTTTCGACCATTGCCTGGGCGACCAGGAGACGATCAAAAGGGTCTCGGTGAATCGCGGGCAACACCGCAATGGCATCGGCATGTTGCACAGTGATCGACAACTCCGGGAAATGTTGTTCAGCCAAAACCGCTCCGAAATTCTCAGGCAAATCCAGTTTCCCGATCCCTTGCTTGATTCTGATTTCCCACACCACGACTGCGCTCAAAAAGACGGTGTTCTCAGGATCGGCGATTACGGACCGTGCGGCATCGGAGAGCGTTGGATCATCACTCAACCACCACAACACCACATGGGTATCGAGAAGAAGATTCACGGCTCATCCATTCCGAATGCACCGCGGAGATCCTCGGGAAGTTCATCGAAATCCTCTCCGATGCGAATCAAACCCTTGAGTGCCCCGGGCCGACGATACCCTTCAGGCCGATCAAACTTCTGCAACCGCACCACCGGCTTCCCAGCCTTGGCGATGATGATCTCCTCGCCGGCAAGGACTCGCTCAATCAGCGCCGACAACTGCGCCTTGGCTTCCGAAATATTGGTCATCGGCATAGGAGCCTCCATGTCTAGTCTGACCAGACCAGACCACCTTGTCAAGCATTGCGGCCGGGTCCGGAACCGCGTCGGGGGGGCAGCAACCGAAACAGCCAACGCCGAAGCCTAAACACAAGGGCGCACAAGACGCCAAAACGGGCGTGCCGGGTGCGCCCTCTCTTCACCGGGCAGAACTCCCACCTGAGTCGTCGATGCGAAGAAGGGCGACACCGGGCAACCCACGGCGGTGACTTCGGCAATCGAGCCTCGGCCAACGCCGTAGGCCGCCGAGGTCATTTCCCTCAAGGGCGATACTCTCCCGATTCCGACTTTGTCGCCCTTGAGGGAAATGACCGAGCGGGGGCGATCGACAGTCGTTGCGCCTACGGTAACCTTGATGCGCCCTCGAAGGCCGGGGATTGAAATCAGGGTTTATGAGACTGTGTGTATGGGGGTGGTGTTACAGGTTCTGCTCCTGACAGAAGCCCCAATTCGAGCATGGCGGGGGACCGAGGAGTCACGCTATCGTTGAATGGAAAACGGAGGAAAAATGAGGGACAGTTTCTGGCCTGAAGCAGATGATGTCATATTCCGTGAAGGTTTCCACGCGGCCACAACGGCTGAACTTGGGTGGTTTGGAATGGGAACCCAAACTGCATATGCGGACGGCTTCATGGCGGCTGCCGACCAACTAATCGAAAATATTGAACAAGGACTATTAAACAGACACCCTGACGAGATCTTCTACGCCATCGCGTTCTTGTACAGGCACTCCGCTGAAACTCGGTTAAAGCAAATTATCGCAGCAGCGTCATACCACCTTGCGGGATCTGCCGACATCAGAATGGGACACGATCTCGCCGATCTATGGAGTCGTGCCAGGAAGCTTCTCACCGAGGCTCGCGAAGATGCCATGGGGATGCCGCTGGAACGTGCGGGAAAGTTGATTCTTGAGTTCCACCGCCTGGATCGGCGCAGCACGGCACTCCGATATGCCATTACCGCCGAGGGGCAACACCATGAACTGGAGGGGATTCCGCGAAACATCGACCTCGTCAATTTACGGGACGTCATGAAACGCCTCAATAATTTCCTAGGCACATGCATCGCGATGATCGAAGAAGCGTTACAGGGCCATTTTCAACTTTAATCGGGGGACTGCCAGGATTCCCCTAGCAACCGTGCAGGTTTCCGTTTTGTTTCTCCATCCGGGCAAATCCAGTTCAAACTCCCGGATCTGTTTCACGGTGATGCACAGGCGTCGGACACCGGTTTCCGGAAACATGGCCGACGGATCTAGGCCTCTCAGACGATCAAGGAGTTCCCGCGAGATTGTGTCATCAAGGTAGTCACGGCTGAACGCTAGGAATAGAGCGGTAGAACCCTTTTTGACTCGAAACGTGTGGCGGTCAAATGGAGTTGACGATTGCCCCAATTTCTGGAAAGGCCGGAATTCTCCAGTCCTCTTTTCCAGCAAACCTACTTGTTCGGCAATAATACTCTGCGTCCTCCGAATTGAACCCACCAATCGGTATCGAAAACCACATTAGATTTAGCCCGCATTTCTCACCAGTGATCTACTGCGGCCGCCGATGCACTGCACCCAGC
>JAOZPW010000148.1 GCA_029932545.1 Thermoanaerobaculales bacterium
TCCTCCGCTGGTGTGTTGGGTCGGAAACGTTCGAAGACATGGGCCGTCACGCCAGCGTCAAAGGTAAATATCTCGTCAAGCCGGACGAACGCGTCGGCAATTCCCGTTCCCTCGAGGAACAACCGGGCCGGCACTTCAACTACTCGCTGCGTTTCACCGGCCCCCCGTACGGCAATCGGCAGGGGAAGAACGACAATGTTTGCAAGGAACAACCCATCAGGGAATCCATCACGGCGGTCAACCTGCGCAGTCATCAACACATGGGCAGAAGAGCGATTGCGGGTACCCAGTGAAAAATTGGCAAAGCCCAAAGACGAGTCGGACACAGCGCCTGTTGCCGCCAGAACGTAGATCCACTCGGAGCCCATTTCCAGGCGACCGTCGAGCCAGGTCATCAAGCGTTCAAATTCAGCCAGATCGGTGCGCACCTTGGGCACCACCTTGGGCGAAGGCGCCAGCGGCGACGGCAGAACTGAGACCACACCAAAGACCTGAGCACTCACGAGCAGCCCGAGCATTACAACGACCCCGACGCCCCATCGGCGACCGACTCGCCCAACCGCACTGAGCCACGCCGTCAAACCCCCGGCGGTCAGGAGCATCAGTCCGGGCAACAGCAGGTACCAGTGCTGGGGCGTCGGATCCTGGATCCGCCGAAAGAGCACAGCGATCACCACCAACTGCGTCATCAGTCCAGCGGCAAACCACCGTGTCTTCTCCGATTTCAGAAGTATCAAAGCTCCTGCAGCCGCGATCCCAAGGGGCAATAGGCCGAAATGTCCGACCAGACCCCCCAATTCCGCCCATACAGAGCCGTGGATCTTGTAGTGAATGAAACGATCCCCGTAGTCGGTTCCGGCCATCGTCGCCAATCTTGGCCCCACAAGAAGCACCAGAGCGCCGACAACCCCGGCCCCGATCATCAGCGGCATGCGAAGAGCATCAAACATCGGCCGCCCCGTCTTCTTGTACCGAACGACGGCAATCAGGGCCCCGAGGGCGACAACGATACAGAAGCTCAAAGACCAGAAGGCATACCACCTCCTGAAGATCAGAAGAACCGCCACCAGGACTCCGGTGGCCAGTGCCCGCAAACCCGCCTCTCTCCTCTGTAATGGCGTCGTTCCGACCACGAGTCCGATGGCTGCAAAGATCAGGATCAGACCACCAATATCCAAATAGCCCAGCGCCAAGGGTTCCCAAAGGGGCGCAAAGAGAAGGATCGTGGCGAGCCATATCATCGCGCCAACCGACTGATCCCAATCATTTTCGGGACGTTCTCCCCAGCGCCAAACGGCCCAAAGCCCCAACAATAACACCGGTAACGCATAGATGTTCAAGACCGTCAGAATCCAGGCGCGACGACTCTGACCGAAGAGGGCCAATGAGGGCGCCAACGGCATCGACGGCAAAAGGTTGAGCTCGTCCTGGGCCAGAGACCGGCCGACGTTGACCAACGCCGCAACCGGGTGTGTACTGAGGTCCTCCGCCAGGCTCGCCGTCAATGACCAGTATGCAACATGGTCCCAGGCGTAGAGCGTCTTCTCGCGCTCGGCGAACACACTCCAAAAGGCGTTGCAGCCGATCCAGCCGGCCAGTATGACGACCGTAAGGACAACTCCTGAGCGTGACGCCTTCACGAGCAACACCCCGGCCAAACCCTCAGGGCGACCAGCAGGGCGGCCCAGAAATTGGAAAGAACCGAGAGCACGATCAGCACCATCGAAAGAGCCGGTGGGAGCCGCCTCAGACCGACGGCGGCCAACATCAGCCAGATCGGCCATGCGTCCATCAGGAACCGGCCGCCCCACTGCACCCACCCGGTGTTGTAGTACAAAAGACCCGGCAGGCAGCACAGCACCAAAGACACCCACGCCGCAATCAGCATACCTCCCTCACGGCGACCCCTGGCCCACCAGGCCGCCAGGACGGCGATGAAAGCCGGCGTCACCCAGATCAGGCCCATTCCGCGAGGGTCACTGGCCAGAAACGGAAACGCCAGATTGCCTGCCACTTCCCGAACGGCGACTGGCCACTGCCAACCGACAAAATGGAGGTTCCGGCCGAGGTAGGCCCACGACAGCTGACCGTGTTCCATCAGTCGTTCCCTCAAGAATGGCGGCACCACCATGAAACGATAACCGAACTGCGTCAGAGAGCCGAAACGGACGCTGTTGAGCGCCAGCGCAGCTCCGCCGAGCACCAGAGGAGGAACGATTATGGGCAGCATCCGGGCCACCGCTTTTGTAAGGCGCCCCCTGCCCTTCGAGCTTCGCAACCCGGTGGAACGACCCCGCTCATACCAAAGATGCAGGGCCAACAACAGGGGAAGAGCACCGAGTATCGCCGGCCGGCTGGTCAGTGCCAAGCCGAAGGCAACACCGGCCGCCCAACGGTGTCCCGACCAGGCGAGAGGAAACGCCAGGGCCAGAAAGGCCACCCCTACCGTCTGGGCAAACAAGAACGTGCCACCGTCAGGCGCCAACCAGATCCACAGGGTTCCAGCGCCGGCCAACACAGTGAGGGCATTATCCGAAGGTCTGACTCCAGACAGGCCGAAGATGCCCAACCAACCAACCATCAGGAGATCGATCCCCGCAACGGCCAAGCCCCCCAACAACGCCCCCAACCACTGCGTTGCCAGAAGCCCTCGAAAAATCACAAGCAACGGCGTCAACAAAAACGCGGGGCCCGGCGGAAATCCGACATAACAGCGCAAAGCCTCGACCATGAGAGGATCCGAATCGGCGCCCGGCACGTCTTGTGCCGGCACAAGGGTGCCGCCGGGGCCCGGCAGGGCGATGGCCAGATTGCTGACGAGAGTGTTTTCCCGCGGATCTCCAACGAGCCGGTGTTGAAAATACGGTGTGACATCGAGACCAGGCTTGACCTCAATCACACGCCCAGGATCGCCATAATCATCCGGGATCCTAATGTCCAGACCCAGCCACGCTCGGCCCTGCAGCAGATGCTGGGACACCACCGGCCATATCGGGACCGGCACCAGACCGTTCGGTCCGACAACTGCCAGGATCAGATAGATCATGGTCCACAAGACCCACACCCGGATGAAACGCTGGTGGTTCACGGTATTGATCGTAACCCGATCTCCGTTCTCGACCAAAGGGAGAGAACAAAAATGGTCACGGCAAAACCAAAGGTGCAGCCGGACTGATCATCCACCCCGATCAGTTAACCTTTCACATCGGGAACGATAACGGGCTCGGGTTCAAGCCCCATCGATCCGGATCGCCTTGACCAGCGCGTCGGCCACCGCCATACCCTGAGGTGTCGGGGCGATGCGATCTCCCCTACGTCTGATCAATCCCTCTGCCTCGAGGGACTGAAGGCTATCGGTATTCTGCGCGATCACTTCGGCCCCAAATCGTTTCTCAAGTTCGGCCAAATCGACACCGTCGGCGGTCCTCATTCCGAGCATCAGCGTCTCGAAGGCCCGTTGCCTCTTCGTCAGAGACTCCTCTCCCTCCACCGGGAGGGAACCGTTGTCAAGGTCCCTCTGCCACAGTCGGACCTTCCTCCTGTTCCACCACCGAGTATGCACTCCGTCGAATGAATGTGCTCCGGGGCCCAGTCCCAGATAGGGCGCCCCGGTCCAATATTTCAGATTGTGGGCCGACCGGTGTCCTGGAAGAGCAAAATTCGACACCTCGTAGCCTTCAAAACCAGCCGCACCAAGAATCTCGTGAGTCAATGCGTAGAGATCGGCCTGAGGCGCCTCAGCCATCTCAATCATCATTCCCGCATCACGGCGCTTGCCGAAGATCGTGCCGTCGTGAAAGGTCAACTGGTAGCACGACACATGGTTGGCGCCAAGGCGGATGGCCTCGACCAATTGGCCCTCCCAGTCAGAACGCGTTTGGCCCGGAAGACCAAAGATCAGATCGAGGGAGACAGTGTCAAACCCTGCCCCCAGCAGAGCCTCAACCGACCGACGTGCCTCCTCCGCCGTGTGGCGACGCCCCAGAAACCGTAACGATACGTCATCGAGGGCCTGCACCCCAACACTGACATTGGAAAATCCAAGATCCCGCCAGTGCCGAACTGAATCAGGCCCAACATCCTCAGGATTGACCTCGATGAAAACCTGAGCCTCCGGATTAATTCGAAGACCCTGCCGCACACCCTCCAGAACCCGAGCCAGACGATCGATTTTCAAGGCAGACGGAGTCCCCCCACCGAAATAGACAGTATCGAAATCAAATCCCCTATCGCCATACATCGCGGCCTCGTCAAACAGGCCCCGTTCCCACCGGGCCCGCCGTGACTCGCCCGCCTGCGTCACCGCAAAATCACAGTAGGGACACACCGACGAGCAAAAAGGCACATGAACGTAGAGCCCGGCCTCCCTCGACGCGCCTCCTTGCAAATCACTGCCCAGCATGACCGCCAGTATAGGCGCTCAGCATTCCAGATGCCTGGATCGATCTATATTTTTCGACCGAACTCGCAGTCTATGCACTCCAGGCTCCTACGGCATGGCCCCTGACCACTGATCAGTCGAAGCCGACTCGAATCCGTCGGCAAAGATCAGCCCCGGATTGGTCGGTATCACTATGCCGGATGAGCATGAGGGCGCCCACTCGAGCCTGAGCGGAAGATCGTGGTCTCGGTCCTCGACCGAACTCGAGCCGGGCAGGTGAGTGATTTCAATCTGACCGGGAGTCTGGTCCGCAGCATCGTCCTCGAAGACAATTGCAACGAACAGCGTTCGCGACTGAGTCGGGGAAATCTGGACCTTGCCATCGCCGTCCACAAGGTCGATGGTCTGCACACCGTCGACCAGGGAGAAGGTTGCAGCCGAACCGACCTCGGAATCAAAGGCGGAATCGAAGTCACCCGAATCGTCGTCATCCTCGAAGATAAAAATCCCATACAACAATGCGTCTACCTCGGCACTGTTCAGAGCGACTCCAAACCCATCGCCGAGGAAGAGGTCAATGGCGGCAACCTCCCCGTCACCGTCACCAGCCCGCCCCCGGTGAATGGCCGTGATCTCGAGCACGTCGTCGATGGTCATGGGATCGAGAGTCAAAGGCGCCGTTGCCACGGTCGGCAGGGCCGCCTGCCCTCCACGGTTCTCCCACCACAGGCTCTCGTAGCCGGCCAGGCTATCGTGAGCGAGGTCGGGGTCACCGTCGCCGTCCAGGTCCGCGGCGACAAGTCTATGGGCCCGGAAGGGTCCGTTCGCCACCACCTGGGCAGTCCACGTCGTTCCGTCGCCGGCGCGGTTTTCATACCAGACCAGAACCGAGTCGCTGGTCACCTGATCCTCGGCCACCAATGCAACATCAAGATCGCCGTCAAGATCGAAATCGGCAAGCTGAACGATTCGTGGGCCCAAAACTCCGGAGATTACGATCGTCGCGGATCCCCACGTCACGCCGTCACCCGAGACATTGGACCACCACATGACGGTACCGGCTTCTTCGTCCAGGCTGACAAGATCAAGGTCACCATCTCCGTCGATATCTCCGGCTGCAATGGACCGGGCAGAGGAGAGGCTGCCGGTGACCGAAATGGCGCCCAGGAAGGATCCTGAATCGCAGAGATCGTTGGGAATCCACAGGATCAAGTTGTAGGCCGAAACGGCAATATCAGGATCACTGTCACCGTCGATGTCGGCCACGACCACCGAATCGGCATCCCAGATGTAACCACCAAAAACAGCATGTTCCGTCCAGGATCCGCCGGAACCTGAATTCTCGAACCAGTAGATGCCATCGGAGAATGATCCCAGAAGCACGTCCGAATCGCCATCACAGTCGAAGTCGGCCACATCGAGCGAATCCTTGAGCGTCTGAGTGGATGGGATGGTGTTCTCTGTCCAGCCGCTGCTGCCGGCACTCCACCACAATAGTGCCGCGTCGGAGGCCCCGACGATATCCAACCGGCCGTCACCGTCGAGATCACCGGCAGCCACCGCCTCGGCAACGAATGATGTGCCGATCGTATGGTGGAGCCAGCTCGATCCGTCGCCGTTGAGATTCCGAAGGTAGCCAACTCGCTCGGCCCCGGACTCGGCAATCAACAGATCGAGGTCGCCGTCGCCGTCCACATCGGCGGCGACAAGGTCCTTGACATGGTCGGTCGCATCGGACAATTGGCCCGACTCGGGGAAGGACGCGCTGCGGTGGATTGAGAGATTGTCCCAAAAGGCAACGTCGTTATTCGGGCTGGATACTGCAACCAGGTCCAAATCGCCGTCGCCGTTGAAGTCCGCTGCAGCAATGTCGACGACGGCGTTGAACCCGGTGTCAAATATGTGGATTTCCCAGGTAAGGCCGTCTCCTCCGGTGTTCTCGAACCAGCCTACGCCATTGGCGCCGGCGGTGGTGTAGATGATGTCTTGGTCGCCGTCGAGATCGAGATCAACCGGGTAGGCAGATTGGACATCCGCATCCGGGTTGCCAATGGTATGTTCGGTCCAACCGGCGCCCGTACCATCGTTCTCCCACCAGCGGATCGTTCTTCCATTTCCGACACCGAGGGCATCGAGGTCGCCGTCGCGATCCATGTCGCCCAGCTCCATGACGACGGCTGAGTCCACCACCGCGATCGGGTATTCGGTCCATGTCACACCCCCCGGATCCCGTGACCACCAGGACACCTCTCCTGAAGTCGTCGCTGCCGCCGCGATGTCGAGATCCCCGTCCCGGTCAATGTCACCCACCGACACCCAACGTGCTAACAAAAAGGATGAGTCCACCGTCTCATAGCTCCACCCAATCCCGGTTCCATTGATATTGAATGCGACCGAAACAACACCTGCTCCTGACGCCACCGCAGCCACATCGAGAGTACCGTCACCGTCCAGATCGCCCATTGCGGTCCCGGCTGCGCCATCGAATGGATAGGCAATCAGGCGGAGCGGCCAGGAGCCCACGAGGGGCGTTCCGTCGTTCTCGAACCAGCCGACGGCATCGGTGTCATCCGCAGACGTAACGACCACATCCAACAGGCCGTCGCCGTTGATATCGGCAGCCTCCACGTCGTAGATGTCCGTCACGCCGGACGCGATGTCGTACCTGGTAAAACTACCCCCGCCAAGGCTCCGCCACCATGCGATTGTGGTGTCATGAAATCCCGCAGCGACGATGTCAACGAGCCCGTCTCCGTCAAAGTCGCCGGTGGTCACCGAGGTCGGAGTCGAATAGTCATCCTCGAGGAGGGTACGGCTTCCGAACGGCATGTCGTTCGCTGCCGCCGTCAATGCCAGTGCCACCACAAGTCCCAAGAACAGCCGAAAAACTCTCATTCGAAACATCTGCCGTCTCCCTCCCAGGCCATCGAGCCTGTTGCACCAGGTATCTTTTTCAAATATAGGTGCTGAAGAAGCCTGCGGGATTCACTTATGCGCCAGAAGTATGCACAAGCTCGCCAATCAGAGGGTCAAAAGGAGAAACGCGGGTGACTTCAGTCGGTATCCGACTTCAGTACGGCAATGAAGGCCGACTGCGGGATTTCGACGTTGCCGACCATTTTCATGCGCTTTTTGCCCTTCTTCTGCTTCTCGAGCAG
Organism: Thermoanaerobaculales bacterium; assembly: GCA_029932545.1. GTDB lineage: Bacteria > Acidobacteriota > Thermoanaerobaculia > Thermoanaerobaculales > Sulfomarinibacteraceae > DAOWGJ01. Next base: position 7,540 of record JAOZPW010000148.1, read on the forward strand.
TTTGCGCTTGCGGCTGATGTCGCCGCCGTAGCACTTGGCGGTGACGTCTTTGCGGAAGGCATTGATCGTCGACCGCGCGATGACCGTTCCACCGATGGCGCCCTGGATGGCGATCTTGAACTGCTGCTTGGGAATGGTGTCCTTGAGCCTGTCACAGTAGTGGAGCGCCCTGGCCCGAGCCTTCTCCCGGTGGACCAGCTGCGACAGCGGATCAACCGGTTCGGTATTGACCAGGATCTCAACCTTGACGACGTCGGTGATGCGGTAGTCCAGCATCTCGTAGTCGAAAGAACCGTAGCCCTGGGTCGTGGACTTCAGCTTGTCGTAGAAGTCGAACAGGACCTCAGCCAGGGGCATCTCGGAGGTCAGTTCGACCCGGCCCGCCGAGAGGTAATTGAAGGTCGTCTCTTCACCGCGGCGATCACGGCAGAGCTCCATCACCGACCCGATGTAGCGATCGGGCATCATGATTGCCGCCTTGATGAAGGGTTCTTCAACCGTGTCGATGGTCGTCGGATCGGGATAAAGCGCCGGATTGTCAATCCAAAACTGCTCGCCGTTGTTCAACGTGATCCGATAACGCACGGAGGGCGCCGACAGCAGGAGCGAAAGGTCGTACTCCCGCTCCAGCCGCTGCTGGACGATCTCCAGATGCAAGAGACCCAGAAATCCGCAGCGATAGCCGAAACCGAGCGCCTGGGACGAGTCCTTCTCGTAGATCAACGCTGCATCGTTGAGCTTGAGTTTTTCCAGGGCCTTGGTCAATTCACCGTACTCGTCGGTCGCCATCGGGTAGACCGATGAGAAGACCACCGGTTTGCTCTCCCGGTAGCCGGGAACCGGCTCGTCGGCCGGTGCAGCGAGGTCGGTGACGGTATCGCCGATGTTGATATCCGAGACCGACTTGATGCCCGCGATGACGTAGCCGACGTCACCCGCGCTCAAGGAGTCTGCAGCCTCCCGTTTCAGCTTGAGCAGACCCAGTTCCTCAATCGTGTGCTCGGCCCTGGTGTGCATGAAGAGCACCTGCTGCCCCTTGGTCATCGTTCCGTTCATCACCCGAATCAGGAGAACGGCCCCTCGATACGGGTCGTACTGGGCATCGAAGATCAGCACCTGAAGGGGGCCATCAGGATCGCCTTCGGGCGCCGGCAAATGGTTGACGATCGCCTCGAGCACGTCCTCGACACCTTCTCCGGTCTTGGCCGAACACAGGACAGCGCCGTCTGAGTCCAGGCCGAGATCCTCTTCGATTTCCTCTTTGACTCGCTCAATATCTGCAGACGGCAAATCAATTTTGTTGATCACCGGCACCATTTCGAGCTCGTGTTCCAGGGCGAGGTACATGTTGGCCATCGTCTGGGCCTCAACGCCTTGCGAGGCATCGACCAACAACAGGGCGCCTTCGCACGACATCAGGGATCGCCGCACCTCGTGGGAGAAGTCGACATGTCCCGGCGTATCGATCAGGTTGAGACGATAGGTCTCTCCGTCACGGGCGGTGTAGTCCAACGAGATCGTGTTGGACTTGATCGTGATGCCGCGCTCACGCTCGAGGTCCATCGAATCCAGGATCTGGTCCCGGAACTCACGGTCCTCGACGGCCCCGCAGTGTTGAATCAACCGATCGGCAAGGGTCGACTTGCCGTGATCGATATGGGCGATGATGCAAAAACTCCTGGTATGGTCCAAAGCTACTTACTCCAACGGCCTATTATAGAGCTGTCAGCTGTCAGTTGTCAGCTATTAGCTCGGACATCCGCATTTCAGAACTTCATAGAACATGAGGCCTTGTCGGCAACGCATGCAAGGCTGAGAGCTGAGCCTCTTGCAGAAATCCCCAATGTCATCCTGAGCGGAGCGGCCGGAGGCCGCAGAGTCGAAGGATCCC
>JAOZPW010000149.1 GCA_029932545.1 Thermoanaerobaculales bacterium
TCCGGGGATCAGGGCCAGCGCAGCGGCACTTCCCTGACCGGTTGAGGTCAGAAAATAGATGGCGAAGTGCATGAACACAAGGCCTTCGGTCAGGCGCCAGATTTCCCGTTTCATCATCGTCTCCCGAGTCGTCGTTCCATCTCCTCCTGGCTCAAGCGGAGAATGATCGGCCGTCCATGCGGACAGCGGTAGGGGTTGTCGGTGTGGGCCAGATCGTCCAGCAGGGCCCGTTGTTCGGTCTCATTCAAGCCGTGGTTGACCTTGATCGCCCCCCGGCAGCTCATTGAGGCGGCCAATTCCTCTCGGAGGATCTCTGCGACCCGCTCGGGAACGCCGTCAAGTTCGGTCGCGCGTTCGAGGATCTCCTCGACGACTTTTCGAGCCTCCTCAGGGTCGAGGTCCGGTGGGAGGGCGGAGATTCTCACGGTTTCCGGACCGAAAAGATCAGTCTCCAGGCCAACCATATTGAGAACGTCTGCCAGTCGTGGCACGGCGGCCGCTTGGGCTTCGTCGATCTCCAGCAGCAGGGGTGTCAAAAGGCGTTGTGACGGCGCCTTTTCTCCATCCAGTCGGCGCAGAATCTGGTCGTACAGCACCCGCTCGTGAGCGACGTGCTGATCAACGATGACGAGACCGTGCTGGTCTTCAAGCAGAATGAACGATCGGCGGTACTGTCCCATCAGGCGGCCGAAGGGAGTGTCGGAAGCGCCGGGCTTCGCGCCTCCCGTGGGTCGCGCTACCGCTTGGCCCAGACGTGGCTCATCGAAGGCCTTTGCTTCGCCGTCCATCGGTTGATAGACCGGGTGGGGAAAGAGGGATGGGCCGGTGGCCGGGCCGGCAGGGGCGGACCAGGTGATCGCCTGGGGCTCCGCCGCCTGAGTACTTGGTGAGGGACCCAGGCTGTCAAAATGACGCACCTCCACCTGTCCCTGGCCTGTGGTGATAACCCCGCGGAGGGCTCGTTCAACCAGACTGAAGACGGCGCCGGAGCGGGCGAAGCGCACCTCGGTCTTGGCCGGGTGGACGTTGACATCGACCGCATCGGGAGGGGCCGTCAACAGCAGCACCACCCTGGAACCGCCGAAACCCGAGCCTGCCGCGCGCAGGACCCGGTTGACCGCGCCGACCAGGAGACGGTCCCGAACCCATCGGCCGTTGACCAGCAGGGTCAGCTGGGGCCGGCCTGAACCTTTGCCCGGCGCCAGCAGTCCCCAGGCCCGAAGACCGCCACCCTCCGCCTCAAAACGATGCACGGTATCCAGGCCTCTCCGACGAAGGAGATCGCGCAAACGCTGGTCCAGGGATGTGGCGGGAGGGGCTTCGATCAGAGTCCTGCCTCCGTGCGACAGCATGAAGGTGATCTCGGGCCTGGCCAGTGCCATTGCAACGACCGCATCCTGTGCGTGCCGCAGTTCGGTCTCGGGAGCATGGAGGAACTTCCGCCTTGCAGGAGTGTTGAAGAAGAGGTCTCGGACCTCAACGGTCGTTCCCCGGCCGCGTGCCTGCCCTTCAACGCCGAGGATGCGCCCGCCCTCAACCGTGACCTCCACGCCTCCCTCGGCGGGGTCGGCACAGCTGGAGAGACGGAGTCTGGAGACGGCGGCAATCGAGGGAAGGGCCTCACCCCGAAAACCCAGGGTCGAGATATGGTCGAGGTCCTCGGCCGTTTCCAACTTGGAGGTGGCGTGGCGCTCGAGGGCCAATACAGCGTCGTCGTGATCCATGCCGCAGCCGTCGTCGGCGACCCGAACAAGTGAGCGCCCACCGACGGAGAGTTCAACATCGACCCGCGTAGCACCGGCGTCGACTGCGTTTTCCACAAGCTCCTTGACGACGGAAGCGGGACGCTCAACCACCTCGCCAGCAGCGATTCGGTTGATGACATGATCCAGAAGTACTTTGACCCTCGTCATCAAGAAAGGATACCCCGGATAGGCGATGAGCGGGGGCGGCACCGACGAGGCGAGGGGAAGTGATGAACCGCCAAGACGCCTAGCGCACGAGGGGGGCACGAAGAGGGAAGAAATTGAACCACAAAAAACTCAATCAGCACGATGAGAAGGCAGCGGTTTATTCATTTTCCCTCGTTGCGCCTCTCTTTTCATTCTTGGCGCACTCTGTCGTTCAATTGTCCCTTGTGCCCCTTAACCCGTACTTCTCACCAGTGATCTACTCCGGCACGAAATACGCAGCGATCTGCGGCGTTTGCTGGAATTCGCTCAATCAACATAGTGCGAACTATGCCTCATTCGCTCATCCTGCGAAAACACCGCATCTCACCGCGTCTTCCGCACCTCGCGACGAAAACTGGTGAGAAGTACGGGTTAATCATCCGCCGCACGAACGGTCAAGACCGGGATCCCCGACCTCCGGACAACGCCCTCGGCGACCGAACCCAGCAGGAGGTGCTGCAGACCTGAGAGGCCCCGGGTACCCATGATCACCAGATCGAACTGGGCCGGATCGGCAGCATCCAGAATGGCATCGACAGCCCGCCCTGTTACAACTTCGAGGGAATGGGGCACGTCCTGGAGCTGTTCCGCAGCAGCCGCCTTCATTGCCTCGATCGAGCGTTCTTCAATCCTGTGCAACACCTCATCCGGCATCACGTCGACGGCGTAGAACTCGGGATAGACCACCGGCTCGACGACGTGCAACAGATGTACCTCGGCGCCCAGCGCCAACGCCCACTCCCGCGCCACGGCGACCGCAGCCGTCGACCTCTCGGAAAAATCGTGGGCCACCAGGATGCTTCCGGCAGAACGTTCGTCGGTGTCGGCACTCTCCCTGACGGTAATGACCGGCACGGTCGCGGTCCGTACGATTTCCTCGGCAACCGATCCCAGCAGGAGGTGCCGCAGGCCCCTTCGGCCGTGAGTTCCCATCACCACAAGATCGCACTGGAGGTCCATGGCGGATTCCAGAAGACTCTCCGACACCGAGAGCCCCCGCACCAAATGCGTACGAACACCTGAGCCCGTCTGACCGGCGTGCTTGGCGAGTGCCTCCTCGGTCTGCCGGTCATGTTGTATGTCAAGGCGTTCCAATTCCCGCTGCAACTCCTGACTCTGCTGCCGGCCCTCAAGCAGAACTCTCACGTGGACCAGGTGGATCTCCGCCCCGAAGACCCCGGCTAACCGGCGAGCAAAGTCCAGAGCGTGGTCCGCATTGGTAGAAAAATCCGTGGCCACCAGAATCGAACTCGGAACTGAAGTCATGGCATCCTCCTGCATTTGATTCCTTCTGTATCTAATATAGGTCTTTGAAGCCCGGCCGGAAACCCCCTGGGCGATTTGACGACCGATGTACCGTGGGTGTAGCCTGGAACAGAGAAGGGATCCCAATTCCCCTAACAACAGGTCTCAATAAAAATCTGTTGTTTTTAAGTTGATTCCCAAATTCCTTCTCTATTTTGGAGAAAACCATGTCAGTCTTCATTCGTTCCGATTCACCAATTTCACAACGGCAGAAAATGCCGGGCGTGACGACGATCACATCTTTCGGGTTCTTTCTTGTTCTGTGCGTTCTCATGTGGAGTTCGCCGGCTTCTGCGCAGGTCGATTTTACTTGGAATCCAGAGATGCCGGAGATTTCGGAGACCGTGACCTTCACGATCGACGACGACGGCATCATCCCCTTGAGCTGGGATTTCGGAGGGCCCGACTGCGAAGGAAATGCCGGAGTGGTGGACTGCACCTGGATCCCGGAATACTGCAGGCACATCTCCTGGAGTTATTCTCAAGCCGGCGCCAAGACGGTTCACCTCGTGACCGAACAGGGTGATGTCACCCATTCGGTCGAGGTACAAAATGTCGGCTCGTGCTGTACCAAGGACGGCAAGCCCTCGGCAGCCTTCACGATGTCTCCAAATCCGGTCTACACAGGCCAGACGGTGATGTTCACCGATCTCTCGTCTAAGACGGCAGGTCCGCCCAAGACCGCCGAGGTTGGTTTCATCGTCAGCCCTGAGACCCCCAAAATCGGGGAGACCGTGCTCTTTTCCATCACCGGCGTCAGCGGCGTCGACAGCGCCGAGTGGAACTTCGGCGGCGAGGGCTGTGGTGATCTGGTGCAGGAGTTCGTCTGCGAGCCGGTTTTTACCAATTGTCTGCATGCCTCCTACATCTACGCGGGAGCGGGTGACAAGAACGTCCGCCTGACAATCAATGGTGGACTGTTCGAAACGACACAGACTCTTACCGTGCAAAACGAGGGGCAGTGTGACGACGGCGGCGAATGTACCTACCACGTCGATCCCAGTTCAAGGGACTTCGGCCACACCGGAGGAACCGACACCATTACGATCAGTTCAGCAGCATCGTGTCCGTGGACCGCCACATCGTCCATCGGCTGGATTGAGATCATCGCCGGTGAGAACGGCTCCGGGAATGGCGTCGTCACCTATAGCGTCGCCCCCAACCCCGGCATCTTTCGGACTGGGAAAATTTCGATTGAGGGACGGGACCACACGGTCCGCCAGGAGGCGTTCGACGATGGGCAAACCGGGGATACTGCACCCGATTCGTGGACATGGACTGTCTCCCTGGACGGCCAACCTGTCGCCACATCCGACCAGCAGTACTTCACCCACGCCTTCGACGAGGCGGGCCTCTATTCCGTCCATCTGGAAGCCGCCAACTGCTTCGGCAGCGACGTCGAGTCCGGTGTACTTGTCGTAGAAGACCCCCCAACCTCAGCCGACGGCTGGAACGTATCGTCAGCGGTACACGCCCCCGGCCTGCACCGTACGAAGTGGAGAACCGACCTATGGATCTTCAACCCGAGGGATTCAGAGCTGGACCTGGACATCGAATTTCTGCCGGAAAATACGAACAACTGGCTGGTTGACCATCCGACCCTGAGCCTTCAAATTCCTCCACGAGGCACGGCCGCTCTCGAAGACGTGCTCGAGCTGATCCCCGGGGTTATCGACGGGGATCAGGCTGTCATAGGATCGATATTGATCCAATCTCCCGAGGATGACGGACAGGCGCCATACATAACATCTCGAACCTACAACCAGACGCCCGACGGCACCTTTGGGCAGTTCGTACCATCCACTCCCGTGCCCCCCAACGCCTCTGACCGCCTCTTTCTGACCGGTCTGGCCCAGAACTCTCAGGCTCGGACCAACGTACGGCTGGCAAATCTGGGACCTGAAGCGGTCGAGGTTACACTTTTCGTCATGTCGGAGTACGGAAACTCCCTGGGACAACCTGTAGTTCAGACAATTCCGGCCATGAGTACGATCCAGGTCAACGGTATCGCAGAAGTCGCCTGGGCCGGCACAGATCTCAACCTCTTTTCAGTCAGGGTCGATACCGACGTCGACACCGTACTGGCTTGGGCATCAGTCGTGGACAACCTGACAGGCGACCCGGTCCTCTATAACCCGATGGTCCTCGAATCGGCTTCCAGCACACTCTTGGTGGCCGGAGTGGCCCACCTCCCCGGCGCCAACGACAGTCAATGGCGTTCGGACATCACATTCTTCAACTCCCACGTCCGCCCCTTGGATACCGAGGTGATCTACGTTCCGTCTGAGGCCCTCGAAACCGGACCACCGTTGGAGATCGACAACCTTCAACCCGGCAATGCTCTCTTCTTCGGCGATATTCTCGCCGGGGAGTTCCTGTCCGAGGGCGAAAACTCCAAGGGCTATTTCATCATCGATGGACCCGGCCAGGAACCGCCACTGCAACCGGCGGCACGCACCTACAACCTCGATCCATCAGGAGGCACTTTCGGCCAAAATCTCCATATTTTCGACGGAACCGATTTGTTGACGCCCGGGCATCAGGCTTTCATTCCCGGAATCACCCTCTCGGCCGACGAAACCGAGGGATTCCGAACCAACCTTGGTCTGCTCAATATCGACGCTACGAATGGCGCCGAAGTGGCATTGACGCTCTATGACGAGGAAGGGGCGATTGCCGCGGAGATTTCCAATCTGTGGCTGGCTGCAGGGCAACTGACCCAATTCAACCTGGCATCCCGCCTGGGCCTTCAGGGGGTCGACCTCCGAGGGACCGTCATGATCGAACAGCTGTCCGGCCTGGCAGTCGCCGCTTACGCCTCGGTCATCGACAACAAAACCCAGGACCCGATCCTGATCCCGGCAGCTCCGGAGGCGCCCTGACCGATCTATTATCTGTTTCCATCGTTTCCGATGCCACCGGCGCCACAGCCGAGGCGGTTCTGACGTCGGTCCTGGTTCAGTTCGGCTCTGCGGCCGTCGACCTTCAGCGCTTCCCTTTCACGCGCACCGTCGACGAGGTCGAGGCAATCGTCAAGGCGACACCACAAGATCGCGGCATCATTGTCTTCACCTTTGTCTCCCCGGGCCTCTCGGAGGCGATGGTACGCCTCGGCCGCGCCCACGGTCTTGTGGTCATCGATGTACTGCAACCTCTAATGGGTTTCCTCGGCACCGCGCTGCAATCCAGCCCCAGTCAGAGACCTGGCGTCTTCAGGCACCAGAGCGAAGACGCCTTCAAGGTCACCGAGGCAATTCATTTCACCCTGAAGCACGACGACGGTTTGGGCATGGACACCCTGGACCAGGCGGATTTGATCATCCTTGGTGTGAGCCGAACAGGGAAGACACCAACGTCCATTTACCTTTCGTGCCGCAAACTCCGGGTTGCCAATGTCCCGATCATTTCAGGTGTGCCACTGCCCCCGGAGGTCCTGCGCTCGCATGCCCCAAAAGTGGGATTCCGATTGGGGGTCGAGCGTCTGTCACAACTGAGGGCACGACGCGCAGGGCGGATCCGGGGTCGCAGCATACCCCGCTACTCCGACCGCACCAGTATTCAGGAAGAGTTGGACTACTGCGAAACCGTCTATCAAAGCATCCCCGGTCTGTTCACCGTTGACGTCACGGATCGGTCCATCGAGGAAACCTCGGACTGGATCACCCACAACGCCGTGACGAAGGCTTCGACGTAGCTGTCAGCTGCCCGGCGGGCCGGTTCCGCTCCGCCGGGTTGGGCTTACGCCCGAATGCTCCTCTGGCTCTCCTCGATCAACTCATCAGCGAGGTTTCTGGAAAAGCCCAGCTCCGCTGCAATCCTCAAGATGGCCGCCTCTTCCAGAACACAGAGGTCACCATCGGCACAGGCGACGTCGACCAGGCTGTGAAGCAACTGGAGCCGATAGCGTGGATCGGTCCGACGCCTGAGATCCCGGCTGATCGCCGCGGTGTATCCCGCCCCACCGAGACAGTTCCTCTGTTTGGCGATCTCGACAGCCAACACCGCCTGGGCCGGCGGCAATTCCGCCAGCCGCATCAGCGTTCCTTCCATCTGCAAGGTTTCACGATCGCAGATCTCGCTGTCAGCTCCGGCAACCCGCGCCAGCACACACGCCAGCGCTTCGAGCAACCGCGCCGCCGAAGGATCCATCTCGTGGAGCATTTGAAGCTCCATGCGAATGGTCTCAGCGGCTGTCATCTCGTTGGAACTCAAACTGTGGCTTTCTTCCGGTGTCATTATCGTTCTCCTGATAATAGAAATACGGGCACACCCGACTTTTGTTCGGTTCGGGCCTCGTACGCGTCAGAATTTTCTCCTATGACATAATATTCTGACAGATCGAACGAAGCTGTAAAGTGCTCAGTTCCAGGTATTTACAGCAATTTCCTTTTTCATACGACAATATTCTGCGTTGATGCCATCCTTTGTTGTTTTTCTAAATATCTATAATAAAAGGCCTTATGACCTCAATCATCGATGGCACACGGTGTGCTGTAGAGAGTGGCGAAGGAGGGACTCATGAAAGTCCAAATGATCACGCTCGCCATGCTTCTGACAACAATAACCACAGGAACCGCCGGCGCCCAGTGCTTCGGCCGGCTCGTCGAAGAAAAGCATCCCCCGGCCATCCGCGGAATGTCCACCACCGATGCCGGATTCACCGTCCGGTACTGGGCATGGGATGACTTTAACCGCCGCCGTGGGGGCCAAGACCGTCCCGAGTTGCAGGACTCTCGGCGGGGCATCGTATTGACCGAACTCGATTGGCTCAATGCTGACGTCTGTCTTGATCAGGGCCCGGTCAATCGTACCGCGGTACTCTTCGAAAGCCTCGGATCGGATGGAACCGGCCTGTGGGCACTGGTCAACCTTGAGGCCAACAAAGACATCGATATCGACATTGACCTGGCCCAACGCCTGATTTACCCACCTTCGAGCCGAACTGTTCCGGTGCCCAGACCTCGAATCATTTCGACCCGAATCACTGAAGAGACCTTCGAGATCCGCCTCGACTGGGATCTCAACCTTCGGGGTGAAACCCTTTCCGACCTGGTAAACGATGATGGCCGTCCCATGACCTCGGTTCGGGGCTTCGCGGTCTACGTCATCAACGGACCTGTCGCCACGGCACGCCCGTGGGATTGGACGCGCGGCCGTGACATTGAGCCCGACGCGGTCAACGGTTATTCGACCGACACCAGCGCTGTCATTCGCCTTCCGAGAAGCATGTGGTATGACGTCAGCATCTGCTTTGCCCTGGCCTTGACCTTTGACGGGAACGGAGATGCCGACGGCGAGCTTCCTGGATCCCGATCGGTCCACGGAGAGTACCTCGGAGCGCCTTCACGATGGCTGGAACTGCCTGCCGACGATGGGGCCATGCCGATCCTCGTTCAATCAGAGAGGCGCCGTCATTCGAGTGTGGTCAACCTCGGTTTCGAAGGCCAGTAGAGCACAGCAATTCCCCCAGAAAAAATGACCTTTTTTCAGATTCGTAGACTGGATAATTTCTGCCTATTCTGAGCGATTCTGGCGGATGAGATATGTCAAATCCTTGAGGCTCTGGTGCTTGAAAAAAACGCAGCCATACCTGTTCGTCTGTCGAGGCTTTTTGAAAGTGCCCAGGGCCCAAGGATTTGGCATAGGTCGCCGATGAGAATCACTCAGATTAGGTTCTGATAAAACCCTATCCAACGATGCGCGCAGCACATCTCCTGGAATCTGTCGGGCGGAGGCCATCGAACACCGTCGCTTCTCGACACAGCCTGCGGCCTCCGCCGACAGATTCCTACGGCAGGGGCAGGGTCACCGCAAAGACTGCACCGCTTTCCGAACCGACATAGGCCATCGAGTTGAAATAGTCATAACCGGGGCTTCCGATCGTTGCCGAACCGTCTCCAAGCAACACCGACGATGTCACCCCGCCGGTGGCCTCATCCAATTGGTAGAGACGACCATCCGTCGACCCGACGAAGATTCCGTCCGACTCCAAATCAAGGGGAATCGAAGGGCCGGCGACACCGGGCTGCTGCCATTCCTGGCTGACAGAGGCGCCGCTATCCGTCAGAGCCCAGACCGTTGTGCATGTCGCCAAGATCAATCGCCTGGGAAGAGCCGAATAG
>JAOZPW010000150.1 GCA_029932545.1 Thermoanaerobaculales bacterium
ACTGGCTCCCCTTGAGCACGATGTAGCCGCCATCGAAGAACGACGCGTTGTAGGTCTGGTCGCGCACGCCGTAGTTGCCCCAGCAGTTCATCTCGCTGACGGTAATTGTGGAACCGTTGACGGAGGTCACCCACGCGACGTGACCGTAATCGCCCGACACCCGGCAGGCGATGCTGTTGACGACCGGGTTGGGCAGGACGTCGTAATCTGGATCACTGGCGGCGACGCCGGCCCAGGAGTTGGCATTGCCGAGCATCGGCACGATGACCCCCCAGTTGCAGCAGGCTGACTCCCAGGCCCACCACGTACAGTTTCCGCCATTTTCGCAGCAAGGAAAGGGGTTGGGGCCGCCACAGATGCAATCGTCGGTTTCCGGGCCGCATTGGTAGTCCGCGTGAGCCGGGGATGCGCTCAAGTTCATGGATGTGAACAAGAGCGCCGCTGTGACGTGCATGAAAGCTCGGTGGCTCATCGTCCTTCCTCCCTGTCGAAGGAGGCCAGGACGACCTCGAATGCGTCACGCGCGTCCGGGTCCTCGCCGTCGACGCAGGTGACCGCGATCAGAAGAAGACCAAGATCTACGTGGTCAAACAGGTCAAGTTCAAGCAGCCCCCGAAGCAGGAGCTGCAGCAGATTCCCAAACCCAAAATCAAGAAGGTTCCGATCCCCGATCCGACGCCGGACGAGCCGGAGCCGATTCGTGAGGAAGATCCAGACGAGGATTTGGATTTTGTCGCAGACGATAGCCTGATCCTCGGGGTTCCTGACGCGCCTCCAGCACCCGAGCCGGAGGGACCGGTCAGGTTTGTTGTCGGGGGCAATATCACGGAGCCGGAACGGCTCAGCGGACCCAACCCCCTCTATCCTGAAGCGGCACGTCGAGCCCGCATCCAGGGTGTGGTTGTTTTGGAATGCACCATCGGCAAGAGCGGGAAAGTGACCAACGTCAACGTGCTCAGGGGCTTACCCCTTGGTTTAACGGAAGCCGCAGAATCAGCCGTCAAGAAGTGGACCTTCAAAGCCTCAACACTAAATGGGAAGCCAGTCGAGGTTCTTTACATCCTGACTGTCCGGTTCAACCTGCAGTAAAGTGAACAGGAGACCCTGAAACTCTATGGCTCTGCAAGGCTCACTCTCAGAACTCTCACTCCCGGATGTGATCCAGTTGGTCAGCGTGTCCCGAAAGACAGGAGCGTTCCATCTGGTCAACGGTGTAGACCAAGGGAAGATCTTTCTTAAAGATGGCCAGATTACCGACGCCAATATTGGAAACCTCCGGGGAGAACAGGCCGTGTACGAGATGGCCATCTGGTCTACCGGAGAGTTTTCATTTATAGCGGGAGAGACCTCAACCGACGTAACCGTGCAGAGTTCCAACGCCAACTTGATGATGGAAGCTGCCCGGCGCCTGGATGAGTGGAGAGTCCTGTCACGCCGGATTCCCTCGCTTGACCTTGTACCGTTCTTTTCCGCCAGGGAAGGGCAGGATCAGGTCACGCTGAGTCCTCAAGAATGGATTCTTGTCACCCATGTTGACGGGCAGCGTTCGATTGAACAGGTAGCAACCATCCTCCGGTGGTCAGCCTTCGATGTCTCGAAACTCCTCTTTGGAATGATCACATCTGGGCTTGTCGCCCTCAGGAAACCGGAAGAGGGGCAGGACGACGGCGGTTTTCAGGTCGGACTCAGCCCGATCACTCTTCTGGGTCTTGCAGAAAAAGTTCGTACGGTGGCCATCGATGTCGTTGGTCCCGGCGGCGAAAAGACCATTGAAAAGCATTATGCGGGCGCGTGCACCTCAATCGAACTGGGTCGAGACCTTGGCGCCATCCGAGAAATGGTCGCCCAGAACTCCAAGGCCATATCACTGCTCAAGGGTGCTGAAGTTGCAGCAATGTTTGACGAGCAGGTTCGCCCCTTGCTCGGCGGAATAGACGAAGGTTCATCCTGAACCTCAAGGAGACGTTCATGATTCATTTGGGATTTCGCCTCGGCATCAGACTCAGCGTCGGGGTCCTGCTCCTCGCGATGGTCCTTCCGGTAGGAGCCGAGGATAACCAGGATTACACCAAAGGCCTCGAGGCCTATAGGGCGCGAGAGTATTCGACCGCCGTTCAACGGTTTCAAAAGGTAGTTGAGCAGAGCCCCGACCACGCCGGCAGTCACTACCTATTGGGGCTCTCCTTAAGGGCAAACAAGCAGACGTCCAAAGCCCTGGCCAGTCTTCGGAAGGCCGCCGAATTGGATCCCGGCAATGCAACCTATGCCATTGCCTTGGGCCAAACTCTGGCCCAGGCCAACCAGCCCAATGATGCCTATCTGACCCTCAAGAAGGTCAATTACAGCAGTCTGGACGCCAGGGCCAAGCAGAGTTACGCCCCGGCCTTTGCCCAAGCGGCAATCAAAGCCGGATTCCCCGGAGAGGCCATACCCGTACTGGAAGCCCAGACCAAGGCCACCCCGAAGAACGCCGATCTCTTCTACTCCCTGGGCTATGCCTACAATAAACAGGAAAACCACGGCAAGGCTTTCGCGGCCTTCAAAAAGTCCTATGAGCTGAAACCGTCAGATTCGAAGAAGGGCGAGGCGGCGGTCAAGTCGGCGATCTCCGCCGGCCGACGGGCCACCGGTTCAAAGAAGGACAGCTACTATTCTCAGGGTGCAGCAATCGCCGAAAAACTGGCGGGCGCCTCCCCCACGTTCGATAACTTCCTCCTTGCCGGAGAGGCCCAACTGGGCGCCAAGGACTACCAAAAGGCCCTCGGCTGGTTTGATCGGGCTCGATCCAAACAACCCCAAAACGCCCTGGTGCACTATTACCACTCCCAGTGCAACACCAATCTGGGCCAATACAACTCTGCCATTACCGATTTGAAACAAGCCCTGAAGATCGGCGTCAGCGGAAAAATGCGAACCCAGGTCCACAATCAGATGGGTTTCGTCTACGACAAGACCAAGAAATACGACGAAGCCATCACGGCCTACAAGAATGCCGGAAATCCGAGGAAGGTCAGCGACGTCGAGAAAAAGAAAGCCGATGCTGCAAAGAACGTAGAGGCTGACAAGGAAAAGGCTGCATACGGAGAAAAACTCCGGGCCCTTGAATTCCAGATCAAAGAACTCGAAGCCATCGGTGAGATTGAAGAGGCGAATGACCTTCGTGAACACCTCAAGAAACTCCGCGAGCAGTGAGTCTTATTTCTCCGATTTTAAGGCGCCCTTCGGGGCGCCCTTTTTTCAGTCCGTCTCTCCAGCCCTCGCGTGACGACCCATCGTGACCAGGGCAGCCACGATCGGCAGAATCACACCCACACCAATTTCCACTGCCACCAACCATGGAGGGAAAACTGGAGGACTGAGTCCTACCGTTTCAACCGCAACCGCGACCATGCGGACCAGGCACCAGGCACCCACCGAAGCGGCCACACCGGCAAAGATGCCTGGTATCAGGGCGGCAACTACAAATGGGCCCCTAATCGCACTTTCGGTTGCTCCGACCAGACGCATGATCGTGATCTCATCGGCATTGCGGTAAACCTCCAGGTGGATCCAGGTCGCCGCCAAAAGAAACGCCGACACCAGCAAGATCACACTGATACCGCCAAGGAGCCAGGTCATCGTTCGCGCCATCACTCCGAGAACCCGGTCGATAGATGATGTTGGTCCGACGGCAATGACGGTCGGCCCCTCGGCCAAAGCAGTGACCTCCTCTGGATCCGCGGCCTCGACCTCGACCAGAGTCGGCAACTCGATCGCATGCTCACCCTCAAGAAGGTCCTCGAGATAGGGAAACCAAACCTGAAGTCGCTTTTCCAGCGTCTCCCTGTCAATTTCAGCCAGGCGCCAATCCTGGTGAATTCGGGCCTGTTCGGCAATCCAGGCTTGTCGTTGAGATACATCCATTCTCGGATGGAGAAGAACCCTGACAACTGTGGCATGGCTCTCCAGAGCCACCAGCGGCCGAGACCACAAACCCATGCTCGTCGTGAAGCCGGCCAGCGCCATGGGAACCGTCAGGGACATTGCCAGAATCACACTGACGACGCCACGACGGCGCAGAAGGGCCAATCCCTCTTCCAGGATGTGCCTCATCATGGGGGCCAGCTTCCGTCATATTCGATCAGCCCCTGATTCAGGACAAGGGTTCTGGCCGGCATCGCCTCCAACAGGGAGTGATCGTGGGTCGCCACTATGATCGTGGCCCCTTGATAATTGATGTCACACAACAGGCTCAGGAGTTCCCCCGCCAGATCGGCGTCAAGATTACCCGTCGGTTCATCGGCCAGAATCAGGCGCGGCTGATAGGCCAGGGCCCTGGCGATCGCAACACGTTGCTGCTCACCCCCCGACAGAACTTCAGGCAGGGCAGACTGGCGGTGGTGCAACCCCAAGCGTTTAAGGACCTGGTACGCTCGCCGATGGGCGTCCCTGGCACCCAACCCCTGGAAACGGAGAACAAAGGTCACGTTTTCCAACACGGTCTTGTGGCGGAGAAGCTTAAAATCCTGAAAAATCACCCCAACCTTCCGTCGAAGCAGCGCCAACTTATGACGGGATAACTCGTCAACACGCTGGCCTGCCACCCACGCTCCACCCGCCGTCGGTCTTTCAGCCGCGTAGAGGAGCTTCAACAGGGTGCTTTTCCCCGCCCCGGAGGCCCCGGTCAGAAACAGAAATTCACCGGCCTCCACCTGGAGGTCGATCCCGCGCAGAATTCTGCGTCCGTCATAGGTCTTGGTGAGATTCCTGAGGCGAATCATGGTTACGGCGAGCAGTGTACCGGAACCCACAACGGCCTCTCCCCTGCAGGATCCTATTTGGTGCGCGAAACGCAATAGGCAAGAACACGGACTGGTTTGACCTCTTTCAGATCTCTTTGCCGGGGTGCTCTATTTAAGGGCCAATACAGCTGTGTTCCTGCCTTTCAGCTGCCCGCAGGCTGCTGCTACATCAGCGCCCTTGGACCATCGAACGGTCACGACTCGACCTGCATCCCTGAGCGTCCCCGCAAAATCATCCACCACTTCTTTTGACGGCTGCCGCAGCTCGGGAAAATGCGTAGCGTCTTCGTTCAAGGGGATGATATTGATCTTGCAGGGAATACCCGCGATCAATCGGGCCACAGCCCCGGCATCTGCAACTGAGTCGTTAAAATCCCGAATCAGGACGTACTCAAAGGTGATTCGGCGACCCCGTTCCAGCGGAAAGGCCCTAATACTTGCCATCAACTGATCGAGAGGGTAGCGCCGGGTGATTGGCATGATCTCCTGACGGCGATGTTGGTCAGGGGCGTTGAGCGACACCGCCAATTTGGGACGCTTTGAAAGAGCCGCCATCCACCGTATCCCCGGAATGATCCCGGCGGTCGAGATGGTGATCCGTTTCGGACTGACCCTCTCAAATAGGATCTCCAAGGCCTGTCCGAGATGAGTGGTATTGAATAAAGGTTCCCCCATGCCCATGAAGACCAGATTGATTCTCTCGACTTCACCGGGTAGATCCCGTCGCATCAGGCGATACTGGCCCACCATTTCCTCAGGCCCGAGGTTTCGTCCTGCGCCCAGGGCACCGGTGACACAGAAGGTACAGCCAACGGCACATCCGGTCTGGGACGAAAGACACAAGGTTGCCTTACCGCCATCCGGCATCGACACACCCTCGAACGTGGCCCCACCTTCAACCTCAAAGAGGTACTTGGTTGAACCGTCACCACTGAAGGCCTTTTCGAGCACTTCCGGTTCGGTCAGGAAAAACTCCTTTGCCAATTGGTTCCGTAATACCTTGGGAATATTGGACATTTCTTCAAAGGTCCGGGCATCACGCTGGTGGATCCATCCGGCGACCTGTTGTCCTCGGAAATCCCGGTCACCGCCACCCTTGAGCAACTCGGCAATTTCAACGGATGTCTTGCCAATCAAATTCATGTATTCTCCGACGATCGAATCTCCTGCCATGGAGATCACAGACACGATGGTAGCAAGGCACGGCACCACAGTTTTTGTTTGCCATGCCCCTGCTCCCCGCACCCGAAGATCCTGTATCTTGTACCCTGGTTTTACGACTCGATGAATCCGAGGATGAATGACTGATACCCTTCACATCCCAGCCTCCATTGGCGCCTTTCAGATCTGCAGTTCGGAGTCCATTACTGGTGACGCCTCCTGCCGCCGATACTGGCGGGTTGTCCTGGAACAAGGAGGAACTGCCATCCTCTGCCGGTACCCCGGCCCTTGGCGCTCTGTGGTCAAACGAGATCTCGAAGTCCTGAAATGGCTGGGTGAACGGAACCTGCCGGTACCCCAGATTCTGGCTGGTGATGCCCAGAACCTGTGGGTGCTCCTGGAGGACCTCGGCCCGGTTGACGGAGAACAGGCCCTGGTGGAGACGCCCTCTGCAGCGCGGATAGAGCGTACGATTCCTTTGGTCGATCCCCTCATTCGCCTAGCGGCCCTTCCTGTGCGGCAACTTCCTCCATGGAACCCCTCACTCGATCAGGCCTTTCTCCGTTGGGAACTGACCGGGTTTGAAATGTGGAGTCTCTCTACCGCTACGAGGCACACGGCACACCGCACACTCCAGCCATGGTTCGACAAACTCGCAGCGGTGGTCGCCGGGCACCCACAGGCGATCTGCTTCCGGGATTTCCACCTCAACAACATCCTGCTCAATACCGACGGCCGGGTCGGAGTCATTGATGTCCAGGATCTTCGAAGGGGGCCGGATACCTACGATCTCGCCAGTCTGCTCGGGGATCGTGCCATGCCGGACCTGCTGACCGCCGATCAGCGGCAGACCATAGCCGAGTACTGGGCCGAGGGAGTTGGCGCCACCCCCGGATGGCAGCATCGCCTGGAGGTGACGACCCTTCAACGCGCACTCAAAGTACTCGGAACCTTCGCATTTCTCTCTGCAAGAGGACTGCCCCACTATCAGCGGTGGATTCCCAAAACCGCCTCAGCTGCCGCCGGACTTGCCCGCAACTGCGGCGCTCCCGCCGAAGCAATAACAATTCTGCTAGAATTGGCAGCTACTGGAGGTTCCGATGTTTGGTAGCCTGGGTCTTCCCGAACTCCTGATCATTCTCGCGATCGTCGTCTTGATTTTCGGCGTCAATAAACTCCCCCGCCTTGGCAAGGGACTTGGTGAAGGCATTCGCAACTTCAAAGACTCGGTCAAGACCGAGAAAAAGAACGAGACAGACGACACCGCCTCCTCAGACTAAATATTTTGGCCCCATAGGGCTGATAAGACGATCAAGGGCGGCCCGAAGGCCGCCCTGTTCATTGTTCGACTCCTGTTTCCGTTGTGCTGCGTCGGTACCCTCGGCGGGTTTGTTGAGAACCCGGAAAACTATGTAAGAGACCGCCGCCCCACCGCCCCACCTTCCCCTTGACACGTTATGCATCGAGACATATCATGTGTGGAGTCATTGAAAATGAGTCTGGACTTGAGGGAGTTATCATGAGCAAGCTGGCCCAACGTGCACAAAAGCTTTTCATTCAGCACCTGAGGGAGAACAATCTCAAAGTGACACAGGAGCGTCTCGCCCTGCTGGATGAAATCTTCGCAACCAGCGACCACCTGGACGCCGACGACCTACTTGCCAGGATGAAAGTAAAGAAGCGCAAGGTCTCCCGCGCAACGGTGTACCGGACCCTTGACCTCCTGGTGCAATGCGGCCTGGTCCGCAAGAGCCGACTGGGCCGAGAGCACTACTTCTACGAGAAGATGGAACCGGGCGGCGGACATCACCACATGGTCTGCATGGCCACCGGTAAGATCATCGAATTCTGGGATGCCGAGTTGGACGAGCGCCTCCGGCACATCTGCCACGACCACAAGTTCCGGCCATCCTTCATCTCGATCCAGATTCAAGGACTGAGCCAGGAAGGGCAGAAAGTCGAGCAGGAGACGTCGTTTTTCTAGCTCTCAGCCGTCAGCTCTCAGCTCTCAGAAAATATCGATCAGGCATCTCCGGGCAACACAATGGTGACGTTGGCGATTCTGCGCTTGCCTACTTGGATCAACAGTGATTTCTCAGCATCTGCGGCTACGGTTGTCTTTGGGTCACCTGCAGCCTCACCGTCGACCTTCACGCCGCCCTGCTTCATCAACCGGCGGGCCTCCGAATTGGAGGCGGCCAACCCAGCCAGGACCAGGACCTTCGACAGCAAGAGTTCTTCCGTTTCGCTGGTAACTTGAACCTCGGGAATATCCGTCGGCAATTTCCGTCCGGAGAACACCCGCCCGAACTCAACCTCGGCAGCCACTGCGGCATCCTTATTGTGAAACTCCTCAACCATTGAGCGCGCCAATTCCTTCTTGACATCCATCGGGTGCCGTCGACCCTCGCTGACATCGGTCTTCATTGCCTCGATCGATTCAGCCGTTCGATCGGTCAACAAAAGCCAGTATTTCCACATCAAATCATCCGACACCGACATCAGTTTTCCGAACATCTCGTTCGGTGGTTCTTCGACGGCCACGTAATTTCCCAGACTCTTGGACATTTTTTCGACACCGTCCAGCCCCTCAAGCAGGGGCAAGGTCATCGCGACCTGTGGTTCCAATCCATGTTCACGCATCAAATGACGACCCATCAATAGATTGAAGAGTTGGTCGGTGCCGCCCAACTCCACGTCACATTTCAGAACCACCGAGTCATAAGCTTGCGCCAACGGATAGAGAAACTCGTGCAATGCGATCGGTTTCTGGGCCTCGTACCGTTTGCGGAAGTCGTCCCGCTCCAGCATCTGGGCGACCGTCACCTTGGCCGCAAGTCTGATCCATTCTGCGGAACCCAATTGTCCCAACCACTTCGAGTTGAAGTCGACGACTGTGGTTTCCGGGTCGAGCAGTTTGAAGATCTGACGCCGGTAGGTTGCAGCATTGGCCTCGATCTCATCCTGAGTCAATTGCGGCCGAGTGGCGTTCTTCCCCGTCGGATCCCCAATCAGACCGGTGAAATCTCCGATCAAGAAGATGACGCGATGGCCCAACTGTTGAAAGTGGCGCATCTTTCGAATAATCACCGTATGGCCCAGATGGAGGTCCGGGGCCGACGGATCGAAGCCTACCTTGATCGTCAAGGGCTCCCCCGACTCCGCTGATCGCAAAAGTTTCTTCTCCAGAGCCTTTTCGGGAACCACATCAACACAGCCCTTGGTCAAGATCTGCATCTGCTGTTGGATCGTTGTTGTCATAAAGCCTCCATCACAGGCCGACCGGGCGGCGCGTCGGGGAAGTGTAGCAACACGGCAGGGCCGGAACCAGAGGCGCTCTCAGCTGAGCTCCTTGCAAAATTCTTACCGTCACGATGCGGGGCAGGAGCCCCGCGCTCCCATAACAGTCCCAGCGCCCCTCTTGCCTTTCC
>JAOZPW010000151.1 GCA_029932545.1 Thermoanaerobaculales bacterium
CCCGGGTTGCCCAACTGCCCGACATATATTCGCCGGTAAACCAGAAGGTGCAATCATCTGCCGGATCGACATTCATCGATGCGTAGTCGCCCCAGCGGCCGCCCCCTGTGCCGCTTCCGGTCACAAGATTGACCTCGGGCTGGCTCATGGCATTCAACGAATCGTCGCTGAGGCGTCCGGTAAAGTTCAGGCTGGGATTGACCGCGGGGTCAAGGTCCGTAAAGCTGTAGGCCAATGCCATGTTGCCGCTCTGATCCATCGCAAGTGACCCGACAAAACGATTTTCCGAGCTATCGCCGGGCTGGTAAGTCCCCTCCTGGTGCAACATCCAGTCTCCGGAACCGATCTTGCGCAGTTCGAACCAACGCTGCCCGGCGTTGACCGTCGAACCGGAGGTCGCTTCGTCGATATTGGTTGGAAAGACTCCGGCCAGGGTCTCGTGGTCACCAAAATTTCGGTAAATCAGGCGATTGAGTATGACCTCACGGATCGGATCCAATCGGGTCGAACTCCCCGGCTGTGGAACCGAATAGAAGGTCGAATAATCGATCATCCAGGAGTTGTAATCCGTGATGACGATATCGGGCAACTGAGTGAACGTCGAGTTCCCCGCGTTGTCCCAGTCCACGTCGAAGGCGTAGATCTCCAGGAGGTCGTTGACCGCATCATCCGGATATGAGGAGTGGGCCTCGTCATCGACATGGCGCATGATGATGCCGGGCGCTCCGGCAGGCGGCGCATCCGCACCGTCGAGGTCCGCCGGCGTCCCCGCCTGGAAGCCGTAGCCATCCAAATCGGTCAAGGCAAACCGCTGCAGGGCACGAGCCGTGCCGCCAGTGATCATGTTCTCCCGGTCAAATGCATAGACAGCACCGGGATGCTCGTTTGTCGTCGTGTAGTAGGCGTCCGGCCAAACACCGATGTGGGGATAGTCCGGGAAGTTCGGCGCCTGGAATGCGTAGCCGTGCCATGTTCCCTCAGTCGGATCAGGTGTGCCGGAAATATAGAAGCACATGTAGTTGCCGCCCGAACTGAACTCCTGCATCACCCAGCGCTGGGCCAGGCGATCGTACAGGATAATCGGATCACCGTAACCCGACGCACAGGAACCACTTCCGAGAGAGTCCATAAAAAAAGAGGAACCGACGACCGAACCGGCCTTGTCAAAGATCTGAACCTTGGCCCCGCCGCTACCGTTGATTGACTGGATGTAGTAGCTGGTTCCGATGTCGCCAACGGGATCCGGCGGCGAGACGCCGGTGTTTCCCATGCCGTCAAAATTGACGATCGGCGTTGTAAACACGCGGTCGTTATTCATTGCCGCAGAGCGCTGCACACCGACCAGGGGATCGGGAAGACCGATCGATGGATCAACGGGCGCCTTCGACCCGCCGAAGAAGCGGCGTGGAATCTCCTTGATTGGATCCCCGGGCTGCCACTCAGCCACCGGCTCGATGGAGAAGATATCTATATAAGTCGTAACCGGCGTCACTGGGCCACCAACGACCTCAGCCCCGACGATCACTTCTGGCGTGTCTCCGGCCAAGAGGGGCGAACCCGCCAATGCAACCACAACGACCACGACCGCCATGCATCGCACCGATCGATTGAGGTCAGTATCAAAATTGAGTAACGTTCTCATGTTTTCTCCTCAGAATCCCCTGCCTGTTCCAGTTCTTCATTACATGGAGTTCAGTTACGGAAACCGTAATCAATACGGCACTTAGAGAGACCCTACCACAGAAAGTCCGTTCGAAAAAGTAATGTAAGGCACCACGAGCCGGAACGTCATTCGCTCGGATTTTTCCGACTTTGAGCGACCCGTCGCAATGCCAGCGATCCACGCCGGCTCTCCATCCGAATTTCCGGGCCACCGCCGCCGAGAACTGCACGGCCGACCTTGTCGGGTTCGTGATCGTCCCGATGGGATATTTCCAAGGTGAAATCAGTCGTAATGGAACCCGAGGTCGTCAGGGTCACTCGATGCTTAGCGTCGGCGCTGACCCAGATCTCAATTGCTCCGGTCAGGCTTTCAAAGACCTGATTCTGGTCAGTCTCACCCCTCAAAACAACCGCCTCAATCGATCCGGTCTCAGTCGAGGCACTGACCGCCCCGAAATGTCTGTGAACCCGTATGTTCCCGGTTCGGGTTCGAAAGTCCGCATCACCATGCACACCTCGAGACTCCACCAAACCATCCGGAGCATCGACGACGATCTTCGAACCACTGGGCACCATCACGGCCAGATCCGCCCTACTGTGATCACCCTCAGGGCGCACCGGCACTTCGACCCCAGGTTTGGAGGCCCACACAACCGAAATCACCAGCGCCCCGTCCTTTTCCAGAACCCGGGTTTCCAAATGAACCCCATCCGGACGGAGCTGCTGCAACACCGCTGCGACCTCGACCTCTCCATCGTCACCGCCGTGTCGCAGCCGGACATCCCCGAAAGGGTTCTCGACCCGGACCACACCCGCTTCACCGATCGGACCCTTCCAGTTGGACCTCTGAAAATCTTCGGCCGACATTGACCCGACACCCACCATCAAAACAGCAATAACGAACAGCGTTTCACGAATGACGTTTTTCATCCGGGGCAGTGTGCCATAGTCGGTGAAGTTCGGGCTACATGGGGGCACAGCCATGCTGTCGCTGACCCGGTTCCTGACGCTTTTGTACCTGCCTGCTGCCCCGGGCGCGGTCGCCGCCGCTGACCCGGCCCCGGTCGCCGTCGCGGTCCCTGGGTTCAAACCCGGCCTTCGGGAGTGCGCGGGGCGCACACCCGCTCGGCGCATTTTCTTCAAGGGGCAACAGTGTTTGCATCGGGAGAGAACCGCCCCTTGAGGAAAATGACCTCGGCGGCCTACGGCATCGGCCGAGACTCGTTTGCTGACGGTGTCGCCGAGCGTTGCCAGGTATCGGCTTTCTTCGTGCCGACTGCTCAGGCGTTACGTCTTCCTGATGAAGAAAGCCGTACCAGGCACGCGCCGTCCGAGAGGGGCGCTCTTGGATTTTGGTGGGGTTGGTTGTCTCATTGTCGGCGGCCCTACCGACTAATTCCGTCTCCACCAGTTTCGGTGCTACCCTCTCCTCCGTGATGCTGCAATTCCGCCTCTTTGGGTTCCCGGTCGCCGTACAGCCTTTTTTCCTGATCACCGCATGGCTGATCGGGCCGAGGAACGATCTCCAGGCAACTGTGTTGTGGATTGTCAGTGTGTTTATCGGGGTGATGGCTCATGAACTGGGTCACGCCTATGCCGGCCGTCATTTCGCCCTCGACCCGGTCATTACCCTCCACGGATTCGGCGGCATGACTTCCTGGCGATCGAATAGGCCCCTGGGACACGCCCAGAGGATCTTCCTTTCGGCCGCGGGACCGGCAGTAGGCATTGTGATTGGATTGGCTGTCCTGATTCTGGCGCCCCGTCTCCTGCCCGATGCCGGCATCATGCTGACCCGGCTGATCCATTACACCGTATGGGTCAATCTGGGTTGGGGTGTCCTTAATCTGGCGCCGGTTCTGCCCCTGGACGGAGGCCACATTGCAGCCTCCGCCGCCGAGGCGGCATTCGGCCCTCGCGGGCGCTCGTTTGCCGTCATCCTTTCGTTGATCTTGACCGGGGCCTTGGCCCTTTGGGCAATGTGGAACGGTCAGATCTGGATGACGATCCTGGCTGTGGTACTGGCGGCCTCCAACATTCAGAGCGTGGGCTGGTTCAAACCCAAAGCCGGACCAGCCCCAGACGCCGGACCCTCCGATGCACTCCGGTCCTATGACCTGGCCCGGGGTCTCGCTCAGGGGGGACAACACGATGAGGCACTCCAGTGGCTGGAAGTTGCCGTGAAATCAGGTTTTTCCAACGGCGCCGTGATGGATGCCGACCCCGCCTGGTCTGTGCTGCGAAACGAACCGCGCTTTGTAGACCTGCGCAGATCAATTTAGCCAGAGCTTTCAGCCGTCAGCTCTCAGCTCTCAGCTCTCAGCTGAGCCTCTTGCAAAAAGCTACAAGAAGAGCAGCCACAAAAATGCACGAAAACGCACAAAAACGGAAGCGACAAGGTGTTAACCTATTTCTTTATAAAGAAATATGGCCAACTGCTTTGCCATAAATGTGTTTTTCTTCGTGCCTTTTTGTGCCTTTTTGTGGCTATTTTCCCCTCTTCGTGGTTTTTTGGTTCCGGCTCCGCCGGGTTAAACTGTTCTCCATACCAGCCCATCAGGCCGAGGAGGTCAATGGTATGACGGACGACACATCGCGGATTTCGGGCAGCGAAACGAGAGACTCGAAGACGGACCCGACCGAGCCAACACAGCAAAAATCAGTCAATCAGATCATCGAACAACTCTCCGCTAAAACGCCCGAACAGGCTGCCCTACTGATTGAAGAAATGCTCAGCAATAAAGGGGAGCCTCACACCGCCGAGATGGTAGCGACCGCCACTCGTTTTCTGGTAACGAACCGAGAGAGCACGACCCTTCTGGGACTGATTGACCCTCAAAAGGTTGCGCTGATCTTCGACGAATTGATCCAGCGGTTGCAACAGGAGCCGACCTCGGATGATATGCAGGCAGCAGAGGATCTTCTCGACGAGGTTCGGGTTCGTCCACTTCGCCGTCGAATCGTCGAAAACGGCACGACCGATCAGTGGGCCGATCGCCTGACCCGGCTGATCGATGTCACCAATTTCACCTTCCCGAAGCTGTTCAGGCAGCGGGCAGAACGCCACCCGAGCCGGACCTTATTCATCATTCCGGGCCGAAAGGGCGCCCGAAACGTCACCTGGCGCCAGGCGTCCGGCCGGATTGACCTGGTGGCCAGGGGTCTGATCGCACTGACCCAGGACGATCCCGAGAATGCCACGATCGCTATACTTTCGAGGAATAGTCTGGAGATGGCGCTGACCGACCTGGCGTGCCTGAGCTCGGGTTTGGTCAACGTCATGATTCCGGCAACCGCGACGGAAGCCGATGTTGCCTACATCCTGAACCATGCGAAGGTCTCGACCGTCGTGGCCTCGTCGAGAGATTTGATCGAACGGGTCATCACTCTTCGTGACCAGGCGCCAGGCGTTCGACGCATCATCGCCTTGGACGGAACCACCGACAAGGACCACAACGTGATGCCCCTCGAGGCTGTGATGGAAGCCGCATCCTCGATCTCGCGATCGGAACTGGAGAACCGGCGGACGGCTCTCTCCATCAACGACCGGGTATCCGTGATGTACACCTCCGGAACCACGGGCACGCCCAAAGGCATCTGCTTCACCCATCGCAATATCGTCACCAAGAGGTTCCATCGGGCCCTGGCCCTCCCTGAGATTGGTGAGGGTGATCGGTTCCTGAGCTACCTGCCGCTTTTCCACACATTCGGACGTTTCCTCGAGATGACCGGTTGCATCTTCTGGGGAGCAACCTACGTTTTTGCCGAGAACGCATCGATTGAAAACCTGATGCTC
Source organism: Thermoanaerobaculales bacterium (assembly GCA_029932545.1). Lineage (GTDB taxonomy): Bacteria > Acidobacteriota > Thermoanaerobaculia > Thermoanaerobaculales > Sulfomarinibacteraceae > DAOWGJ01. The sequence goes on from JAOZPW010000151.1 coordinate 5,459, forward strand.
CAGATGCAGGAGTTCGAGCCGTCGGTCTTCATCTCGATTCCGATGAAATGGATGCAGCTCTACGACACCATCAGGGCCGAAGTCGACCTCGATGCCACTGACGATATTGCCATCCTGGCCGCGATCAGACGCCTGACTGGAGGCAACCTCCGCTGGGGTCTCTCGGCGGCTGGATATCTCGATCCGGATATATTCCGCTTTTTCCAACGGTATGGCGTGGAACTGATGAGCGGCTTCGGCATGACCGAGGGCACCGGCGGCATGACAATGACCCCCCCAGGCAACTATCGGGAAGATTCCCTCGGCCCCGCACTTCCCGGTATCGAGATCGCCCTGGCCGATGACGGAGAACTCCTGGTCAAGGGACCCTACATCATGGAGGGCTACCTCGACCCGCCTGAAGGCATCGAAAGTTTCGACGCGGATGGGTGGTTCCACACCGGTGATCTGATGGAGATGTCGGATGACAAATTCATCCGAATCATCGACCGGAAAAAGGAAATCTACAAAAACGTCCAAGGGCAGACAGTCGCGCCTCAGAAGATCGAGAACCTCTTTCGGGATTTCGACTCGGTCGGCCGCGTATTCCTCGTCGGCGATCACCGTCCATTCAACACCGCCTTGATCTATCCCAATCTCGATTTTGAAGAAGTCAACCTGAAAAACCTGCCTACCAAGGACCTCCGGGACCATTTTCGTTCCCTTGTGATCACTGCAAATACCTTTCTCTCACCGTTCGAGCGGATCGTCGACTTTGCGGTGATTGACCGGGACTTCGATGCCGACCAGGGTGAACTGACGCCGAAGAACACATTCAGACGCAAGACGATTGAACGGAATTTCACCGATGTCATTCGTACGCTCTATCAGCGAATGACATTGTCGGTTGGGGACGTCGAGGTCACAGTACCCAACTGGGTCTTTCAGGCCCTGGGCGTCACGGCTCAAGATCTCAGAGTCGAGGGTGACACACTGAAATTCACCGACTCCGACGCGGCACTGGAAATTCACCGTATTTCTGAAAGCGACATCCGGGTCGGCCCGATTGTGTATCGATTCGATTCTTCCAAACCCCTCAATCTGGGATCACTGCTCTCGGTGCCTCGCCTGTGGCTGGGCAACGAGGCGCTTGTGGCCTTCGCCCCACTGGAGCCCGAGCAACGCGCATTCAAACGACGTCGGCGCCTCAATATTTTCTGGGAAAGGCGCCTGAATCCCTATGTCTCCTCAGAGAAGGATCGACGACAACTCGAGTCTCTGCTTCGGGCAAATGACCCGGACCTGATGGGCCTCCACCGAGCGGCGCTTGGTGTCGAGTCTCACGAGAGTGGTGACGCAATCGTCGCACTCAGAACGCTTGAACATGTCCTCGAATCCTCTAATCCCGACATTGTGGAGGAAAGCCTGAGATTGCTGAAGCGAGCCTCTCAAAATCCTTCCCGGACGGTGATCCGACGAGCATTCCAGATCCTGGCAGCCCACGAACGCGGTCCGGGTTATCAAGCGATGGTCTCCCGTTTTCTCGATGTCCTCCCTGAACTCTTCGATGCGGACACCACCGGTCTGCTGGCCGAACGAACCTTGACCAAGGAACAGTTGAACGCCTTTTTTGGCGAGGCCGAGAGCCGCTGGACCTCTTCAGAAGACACCTCCCAGGTAACTGTAGCCAGTTCCCTGCTGACCTTCCTGGCGGAGTATGGCGCCCACCACCCGACCAGCTACAGGCAAATCCGCGCCTTCATCACACGCGCTGCCCTGACAGCCTCCGAGGACGACATTCGGTCGATCGCCGGCGAATCCCTCGATCACCTTCGTTCGGGTTTCAGGGCATGGTTGGGATCGCTGTCGCGCATCGCGGTCGACCCGGAAACCAGCTTCGAATACCGTTGGGATGACGTCGTCGCCTTCGCGGAAGACATCGACCGGGACGCCCAAGACCGATTACTCGGCGCCCTGCGCTCGACCCCGATGCTCCGAGAAGGCATCTTTCTCTTTTCTCGGGGCGCCTCCGTCAGCCTGTCGGACATCCTGCCCGGAGGCGTCTGGATTCGACACCTGGGCACGGATCACGGCAAGTCAGTTTACCGGGTGGCCGTCAAGACGCGCTCGCGTGATCAGTTCGACCTGGCGGTCAACCTCAACCGTGATCTTGAGAGTTTTCAGGTTGCCGAGGAAATCGACTGGTTGGTGGTCTGCGGATCAGGTAGAGACAGAGGACCACTCGTCGAAGAATTCGGTGGCTGGTGGCCCGACCATGGCCTTTGGACCGAAGAGTTCATCGGTGGAGATACGCTCATTCGCGCTTTGAAGCGCATGGCCCGCCAGCCTGACGGGCTGGAACAGTTTGAAAACCTCTGGCCCTACACCGCATGGGCCGCGTTGGCGGCCTACGTCGACTTCTGGGATCGTACGGGGCGACGCCTCGAAATTGCAGAACCCAGTCCGACCAACGTTGTCGTACCAATGCATGACTACCAAACCGACGCCCGCCTGGTCTCGATTTCTTCGCGCAAGGCCTTCTCTTCAATGACCTCGATGATGTTGGGTTTCAAACGGGCATTCATTGATACCGTCGAGACAGAGTATGCAAATCTGAGCGGCCTTGTCACGTGGGCTTTGCCTTGTGCAGCATTGCTCGAGATCGTCGGTGAACATGAAGGCGTGACTCTGCTTGAGGAGGTACTGGCCGATCCCTCGTCCGAAGCGATACCGAATTTCCGAGAACAGATCTCGGAATTCCTGGGGTCGGTCACCAGTCGAGGCTTTCTTCCGCGACGCCTGTTCTTCGCCGCCAAAAGGTTCCGCCGATGGTACGCCCTCAACCCCGATGCAACCTTCCTCGCTGTTGCTACCACCTTGCAGGAGATCTACACCACCTACGGCCTTCAAACCTTATCGGAAAACTACCCCGAGGCTCGCACCCGATTTTTCAAAGAGACCGTGTTCCGGAACGCGCCCTCCAACCTGATCGACGGCCTTGAACAGATCATTACCCGGTTGAGGCGCCGGGAGCTGGAAAGCGACGAACTCAGCGCCGCCGTCGCCGACCTCAGGGCTCACCTCAGCCTCGAGAAGGATGACGACTACTTCCTGGCGCGCCTCTCCTACCCCCACCTCCGCCCGGAAGACGAAGCCCTGTTCGTCGCAGCATCCGCCGGAGGCGGTCAACAAAGTGAAATGGTTGTAACCCACGAAGACAACGAGGGAGACATTTTCCGAATCCGTCACGCGATCAGCGCCAAGGAGATCGGAAGACTGCACCGTCTTTTCCTGGCGGCCAAGCTCTCGGTTCAGTTCAGGCGAGAACACCGCTTCCTGGTTGCCGTCAACGATCGCGGCCAGCTGATTGGCGGACTGTTCTACGAAGTCAACACCGAAGCCCGAACTGCCCACATGGACAAGGTCGTCATTTCGGACCACTTTCAGGGTCGCGGCATCGCCGGTCATCTGCTCGAGGAGCTTTGCAACCGGATGCGCTCATCAGGCGCCACCTCCATCACAACCGGTTTCTTCAGACCTCAGTTCTTTTACCGCTACGGTTTCACTGTCGAAAAGCGGTACGCCGGCCTGGTCCGTCGCCTCGATGCACCCGAGGAGGATGTGGAGTAGACGAATCCGAAGAGGAGCAAGGGTTTAGGGGTTGGGGATTAGGGGTCAGATCGCCTGCCACTGTCTCCTGATCACTGTCCCCTATTCCTCCCCTATTCCCTCATCCAAAAGCCCAGACGACAATCGATCTGATTTGCTTTATCGTACATTCATAATATTTCCACATTTGAGTAACCTTGACAATATTCGAAAGCAGCCGTATGCTTTCGCCGACATTTTCGTAAATGTCACGTTCTATTGAACTTGTATTGTGTGTTTTTTCACAATCAACACAAAAAGGAGAGTCTCATGAATC
>JAOZPW010000152.1 GCA_029932545.1 Thermoanaerobaculales bacterium
CCTGGCGCTCAAGGCCCACTCCAACACCCTGGCCTGGGCCTTTGCCTCCGGCGGCATCTTCGACTCAGCGGCCGTCGCCTTTGACGAAAACGACTCAAGAGACCTGTCGTCCGTCGCCACCACCTCAAACGGCGACCTGTTGGACTGGATCCAAAATGCTGGAGCGAATACCACCTGCCGTGACCTGGGACCGCAGGACCTCGTCCACCTCGGGCGCCTGGCCGTGACCCCCAGGGACTCAGACGGGAAAGCCGTCGTCTTGTCGGCCTCCAGAATGGAAGGCCTGTGGGGCTTCGAACAAACCCTGACGCCCGACACTGATCCGGATTGGCTGCAGTGCCTGCGAAGTGGTGAAGGTGACCGACTCAACGACGTCGCCACCTCTTCCTGGTCCGTCGAAGACTCGGACGCCGAGGAGACCCTCGTCGCCACCGTGGGACATCGAGAGCTGACCATCCATCGTCTCAACGCCCTTGACGAACTCAATGCCGACGTCGTCGAGACCAAAAGCCTCGACTGGGATCCATTCCGGGTCGCGCTCGATCCCTTGAACCAAATGGTCCTGATCAGAGACCACGACCGCCGCATCAGGGTCTTCTCCCTAAAGCTCTTCGACGACGAACCCGCGAAGCTCGATACCGTCATCGACATCACCCTGCCCGAAGGCGGCGGCATGGGACCGTTGGTGCTTGACCCGTCACTGGGCCTGGCCATCGCCGGCGCAACTCCCATTCAGTACGTCGCCTCGACCATCGAGTTGATTGCCGATGCAGACGGCGACGGCATCTTCGAGCCCGTCGTTTATCTCCAGCCCCTCGGGGCTCCCGAAGCTCCCGAGATTGACGGCCACAAGCCCCCGAACCTCGCCTGGGTGCGCGCCCGGGTCCTGGGCGTGCCGCAGGGCACCGACGAGATCACCGTCCGGGTCGAAGGCCTTGCTCCTGGTGGTGCTCCGAGCCCTAATCGGCCAGGCCCCTTCTTGCCGTCAACCACTGAAATCATGCTGAGCCGCCGCCCGGGCCTCAAGCTGACCGACCCCGGCCGCCACACCTTCACTTCGGCCCGCCCGATCCTCCTGATCGCCGACGAGCGAGCGCGGACCGACTACTGGCAGGGACTGACCGAAACCCAGCGATTGGAACTCTCCGATGAAAGTCTGGTCGGCGAGGGCGTCTACCCCCTGTGCCGGAACTGCGGACGAGACCTCGACGGGGACGGCGTGCAAAACATCCCATACGAGGCCGCCGACCCCGCCCCAACCGCAGGCCCCGAGCCGATCGAGATCGCCTCAGCAGGGTCCATTCGCTTCACCGTCGTACCGGCGGCGGGATCCTCCTGGCTGACCGACCTCGAAGAAGCCGACCTCATGCCCACCGGAAAAATCCAGAGCGTCGTGTGGGGCCCCTCCCCGGCCATTGGTTCCGAGCCCGGCATCTCTGCCTCCGTAGCGCCGATTCCCGAAATCGACCTGGCTACCGGCGCTTTGAGCCTCGGCCGCACTGACCTCACTCTGCCCGCCCCCGGTCTCGACATCGGCTTGAGCCGCGTCTACAACTCCGGCGGCATCCACTCCGGTCTCTTCGGCTGGGGATGGGAGCTTGGAGGGCTCACAAGCCTGAGACCCAATGCTGACGGTACCGTCGATCTTTATACCGCCTCCGGCGAGCGCTTCGTCTTTGGTAACGCTGAGGGGCATCCTGGCGCCACCACAGATACCTTGACCGCATGGGGCACCCCGTCCGAACTCAAACAAAAGGTCGACGGCAGCTGGTTCATGCTGCATCCGGACGGCTCCTACACCGAGTACTCCGCCCAGGGCCAATTGACCCACCACCGAGACCGCTTCCGGAAATCGGCCGACACCGGCTCCGAGCTCCGCTTTCACTTCTACCCCAACGGGACCCTTGCTTCCATCCGCCAGGCCAACGGCAACCACACCACCGATCTGCATCCGAGGACTCTGAGCTTTGGGTACACGGCTGATGGTCTGGTTGAGAGCGTCACCGATGCCGTGGGCAGGCAGTGGACCTACGACTATGAAAACGGCCGGCTGAGCGAGGCGCGGTTTGGGGGTCTCACACTCGACAGCGAAGGTACCACCGGCGACCAGATCGAGAAATACGCATACCAACTCACAGACCTCTCGAGGGCCGACGGCCAGACTCTTCGAAACGGCGGCCAGATCGACACCGTCACCGATGCTCAGACACGAGTCGTGCTCAACGCCGATCCCACTGTCGGTAATCCGGTAAAGATCGGCAAGCTGTGTTACGGGGAGATTTGCTTCGACATCGATCACACCATCCCCGACCAAGCCACCATCACCGGCGCCGCCGTTGGGGCCACCGATCCCATGAAGATAGCCGCCGCCTGGGACGAGAATGGTCGAATCCTGCGCATCGTCAAGGGTGTAGATCAGACTACCCAATTTACCTACATCGACAATAATCGTGACCCCCTCGTCGATGTCGTCGACCTGCCCACCGACGGTCTCGACGAGATCACCAACACCTGGCAGGTCGAATTCGACTCCACAAAAGCGCGCCGCACCTGGTTCAACCTCAGAAGCACCACCCGAAACCCGGACTCTGAAGGCGAGGACACCGGCGCTCCAGCCCTGGCCACCGCCTATGAATACTGGGGCGACACCAACCTGCTGACCAGGACCACGTTGCCGGGGGCCGGGCGCATCTGGAAACTCGAACGGGACGATCGAGGCGCCCTCGACTCTCAAGAAGACCCAGAGGGCCGCCAGACCCACTACGACATCGACGACCTCGGCCGAACCACTTCCGTCAAGCCTGCCGACAACGAAATCTTCGCCACCAGCATCACCTATGATGACGACACCTTCGGTTGGGGTGAGGTAGCTACCGTCAAACCACCGTCCGACAATCTGATTGACGGCGCGCCCAGCGACACCACGACCAGGTTCTTTTACGACGAGTACGGCTTTCCCACAGAGACCCGTGCGCCGCCGTCCGCCGAAGATCAATCCGCAAGCACCAGCCACGCCATCACCAATGTGCTGGGCTGGTCCCTGGAGAGCTGGGCCGATGTGTCTCCCAAGAAAGCCGGACACACGAGAGCCACCTACGATGCCTCCGGCAGAATTGTGCAAACGGTAAAGGGATCCGACACCCTCGGCATCAAGACTGTCTACGACACCACCGCTGCGGGTCTGCCGAAAAGCGAGACCGTCACGAACAAAGGCGGCATCGCAGAGGAGAGTCTGACCATCCACTACGGCTACGGCGAGCCCTCAGGCCCGGCAAACTACACCTACCCCCAAGAATCAGACGGACTCCTGCGCCTCGTCTACCGTGAAACGACCGGCAGAGCCTCAAGCTTCGCATACGACGAACTTGGTCGCCGGACCGCACAACGAGTCTGGAACGGTGACAGTTGGATCCAGACCACCACCGTCTTCGATCGTCATGACGACCTGCCCACCGCAGTCATCCCCCCAGCAGGCTGGGACGGCCAGGGTCATCCGACTCGATATTCCTACGACCGGTTTGGGCGTACCTACCGGACCGCTGAGACCCTCACCAGCGTTGAAGGGGACGAGGGTCTTGAAGAAACCTACCGTTACACCACAACCACCTATGACGCATCGGGGCGGCCGGCCTCGACCGCCGTCGGTGACGGAAACGTCACCTGGGCGCAGGAAGCATCGACCTATAATCTCTCAGACCAGATCCTGACCCACACGGCAACTCGACTGTGCGCCGGAGGGGTACCTTGCGGTTTCGGTGTAGGAAACCTCCTTACCACCAACGTCTACGACCAGGCTCAAGACCCCCGGGGCTTGGTGACCAGTGTCATCGACCCAGGTGGCCACACGACCGCCTTCGCCTATGACAAACAAGGTCGGGGAAAGACCGTCACCCTCTCAGACGGCACCAAGATCAACACCGCCTACTGGCCCAGTGGTTTGTCGGCGACCTCCACTGAAGAGCCGGTCGGTCTGGCCCAGACCTTCAGCACCAAAACCGAGTACGACTCGGCCGGCAGGGTCAAGACCGTCACCCCACCTGGAAGGCCCTCGAGCTCGCGGTTTTACGATGACCTCGGTCGTGTCGAGGGTTCTTTGGACTCAGCCGACAACCTGACGATTGTCAGGACTTCGGCGCTGGGAACCGTGGTCGAAACAGTCGCGGCCGGTCGCGCCGAACAGACCACCACCATCGACCTCCAAGGCCTGAAAGTCACTCTCGCAGAGGAAGGCGGCGCGACCTTCGAGACCGCTTACGACCTCGTCGGCCGCAGAATAACTCTCAGTCCCCCCGGAGGACCGATCCGGCGTTTCTCGTACTTCGACGACGGTAGCCTGGAAAAAGAGACCACCGAAATCTCGGGTGATCCGGATCCTCTCGTCGTCATGGAAAAGACCTATGCCTACGACGCATCGGGACGCCTCGAAACGCTTGGTCTCTCGGCGCCCTCGACCTCGCCCCTTGATACAACATCCTGGCCCGAGTCGATCAACTACCATTACGATCTTCTCAGCAGGGTGACCTCGGTCGACCAGAGTGTTGCTGCGGACGGAATCGGCGCTTCCATTACGGTCGAGCGCGCCTACTCCTCCCTCGGGGAACTGACCCAGGAACGACTGATCCTGGACGGAACCGGTTTCGAAACCAACGCGACATACGACGACAACAGCGCCCTTAAACACCTTGTTTATCCTGACGGGACCCTTTACGACGTCTCCGAGCGTGATCCTCTGTCCCGGATGGCAAACCTCCTGGTCACCAGCACAGCAAAGGCAGGTCCCCAGCCCCTGTGGTCGGCGCAGTACTCGGGATTGCGACAAACCTCGGGCGTCCAAGGCGCACTGCAACTCGCCCGGCGATATCACGACAGCGGCATGCCGAACGACGTCTTAGCCGCCATCGGCGATCCGGCCCATGAATTCTCCGGTCGCTATCATCTCGGTCGCACGTATTCGGATACCCTTCGTTTTGACACACAATTTCAGGCCGCCGGGGTTTTTACTCGGGACAATTTGCATCATGACCCGGCCGATCGTGCCACTGCCTGGGACGCTGCCCGCCAGAATCTACCCTCGTTGGAGGCACTGCGCATCGAAGGCGCCGCAGGTGACGAGGTAAGCTCCGAGACTCGACGGATTTCGTTCCCGCAAGCGGGGCACGACCAGCTAATATCGACGACCGGGGTGTCAAACGGCGTACCGGTCTCCGACTACTTCCAGAGTTCGACCGAGGATTACAGGATCCAGGGCGCCGGATCGACGGCCTTTGGCTTTGACGTCCTGGGCAACCGAATCTCCAAGCTCCAGGCGCCGATGGCGCCAGAGGTCTACACCCATGACTGGGCCAATCGGCTGAGCACCATCACTCGGGGTGACCCAGGAGAAGAAGCCACAACGCTCTTGCGTTACGATCCGACCGGTCGGCGAGTCGTGCAATCCGAAAGCGACGGGGCCGACACCGCGCGCATCTTCTGGGGTCAACAGGTCATTGCGGAGTACACGAGGGAGGCCGACGGTTACTATCAGCTTCGCAAGCGCAACTACTGGTCCGAAAACCTCGACCAACTGATCGCTTTTGACGCCGACAACGATCTCGATGGTTTCGTGGCCGACGACGAACGGTTTTTCACCTTGACCAATCCTCAAGGTTCGGTCACAGGAATTGCCCTGGCGGACGGGCGGCTTGTGGAAAGTTACGCCTACCGCAACGACGGGACCTTCACCATCTACGGTGAAGACCTCGTTCCACCAGAACTCGAGTACGCGGCGATCCTGCCCGAAGATCCGGGCGTAGGCCGGGACGCCCAGACTCTGGTCCTGGTCTTTTCGGAACCGGTCCAGACGGCCCATGGGACAGTCGGGCTTTTTGACGACGCTGGCCTACTGCTCACCGACCGCTGGTCCAAAATGGAAGACCCGAGGATTTGGTGGAGCGAGCTTGACCCTGCGCTCGAAGCAGGCGCGCAGTACACTCTGACAGTGGACTCAGTCGAAGACTACTCCGGGAACCAGCAACATCACGACCCCGTCGTTTTCGTGGGCGTAGCAGAGACGGAACTCCTCGAGATTTCGTTGGGGCCGGCCAAGGCCGCCGGAAACGCAAGCCCCATCCTGGCCGTCATCGACGGGCCGGACGAGGTCGTCGTTGTACTCACCCGACCGATCGACCCCGACAATGTGACGCCGCAGACCCTGACTGTCACCGACAACGGCACGCCGATCCCCGGGACCATCGAGGCGTTTCGGCCTGATGCGGAGGACCGGCCGTCGAGAAGACCCTTTAAGAGAGCCGACGAATCGGACGAGAGGGCCGAGGTCCCGCCCTTTGCCTTTGTACTCAAGTGGAGTCCCGACAACCCGGCGGAGTTCCAGATCGATCCGAGCGGGGCGCACAGCTACGAAGTCATCCTCGACCTCGGCACGGGCAAGGGCTTGGGGACCCCGGAAGACCCGATCGGGTTTTATCACCTTGGTCTGGGCACTCTCGTGGAGGAGTACGAACCCGATGCGCCCATACTCACCGCCTCTCAGGTCGGCAATGACCGGTTCTTGCATGGAAGGCCGTGGATTCGATCGGTCGGGCTTTATGACCACAGGGCGAGGTTTTATGAGCCTGCGACGATGTCGTTTCTCGAACCAGATCCGTTGGGGCCGGTGGATAGCCCAAATTTGTACCAGGGGTTTGGGTTTGACGGGTTGAATGTCACGGATCCGTTTGGGTTAGCTACGGACTACAACCTTCCACCGGCAAGTCCAATGCGACCAAAGCCGATGGATATCAGACCAGGTGTTCAACGGTCGAGTTGGTTGAAGGATGTGGCGACGGGTTTTGGGGAAATGACGGCGTTTGATTTCTACGCAGTGCCTGCTCTGCAGTACTTCGGTGATACTCCGGGCCTTCCATATCTTCTTGATCCCGTTGGAATGGGATCACCGAGAGGGGTCATTGTCAACGGCATAAAAAACTGGGAGGAAAAAGCGTTCGAAAGCGCTAGTTTTGTTTCCCGGATGTTGGGCATCCCGCTTCAGCCCGTGTGGAATCCGACAACAGAAACTCTTCGAAGCTCAAAGTGGCAACAGGCGTGGGCGATGATTTATGACATCGCTCAGGTGGCATTCGTGAACAAGCAGAACGTATCGGACGCAACAACCAGAGAGGTACTGAAAGAAGTTCGTGCACAGCTCGCGATTCAGGAAACGATCTACTTGGTGGGCCATAGCCAAGGCGGGGCGATCGTCTCGGCAGTCGCACACTATCTAAATCCACAGGAGCGTGCTCGGGTGGACGTAGTTACAATTGGGGGAGCAGCATGGGGCCTGCCGGAGGGTATGCGCTCGGTGACCATGCATGTAAATACAAGGGACCTCGTACCCATGCTTACTGGAGGCGGTATGGCCCCCTTGCGTGAACTGCTGGACAGGAACGAAAACACAAGGATCATTTACTACTCATTCGGTGAGCTTGGCAACTTCGAGACGACTCACGGCGTGGATGTGTACCTCGAGGCGGCCCGAACACAGGGCGGGTCTGCAACCGTGCTCGAGGCTGAGATGGTTCGTGGATTCTTGGAAGGGAAACCTCCGGGCCTAGGGATATTTGGGCCGACACCTGGGCAGGGGCGATGAGAAGAGCCAAACTATTTTTTTTCGTGATATGCACCGTGCTGGGCGTCACTGGTTGCTTCAACAAAATCACCGACTATTCTGACTCAGTGGAGTTTGCGCCACTCGTGGGTCTGTGCCTCAAATGCAGGACGGAAATGACTGCCACACCCTATTCAAGCGGTGATTACTCTCTGTCTTCAAGATCTACCTCCTTTTCGAAACAGGAGGTCGATCGAGGATATTGGAAGGTGCCGGCAGGATCATCAGTAGTTATAGACAAGATCGAGTATCTCAAGTCTTTCGATGGACACTATTTGTTCATCTCTGGGGAATTGACTTCGACGGATGGTCGGAGTGTGCGAGCCAGCTTGGCGAACATTATCGACGAGGATTGGCGTTGGGAAGCCCGAAAGGCGATCATGGACGGAGTCTCCGTCCCTCTCGATCCCAATCATCTCCCGATTCGGTGGGAGTACGTGTCGTTGTGTTCGGACAATTAGCACCGGCACCACCATCATCAGTGGGTCCGGTATTCCCGGTGTTATGGTTATCAGGTCCAGCCTTCCGGGCTTTGTGATCCGGGACTCAGCTATGATGCCTTTGCATGAGCTGGAGGCACGATGAGATTCGACCCTAACCGACCGGTAGAGAGCTTCAAAGCACAACTTCGGGACCTGCTGAAGGGCTACGAATTTGACGTCAAGGGGTTGATTTTGAACGACGGCTCCATTGAGCCGTTACCACGTGAGGCTTCAGTGGTCGGCAAAGTGCTCGAAATTTCCATCAAGCACTTGTCCCCCGCAAAAACCCCATCCGGCCGATCGGGACGGTCAGATCGGTCCAAAAAGAGCGACTGATGACCCGGAGAAGCGAAACTGATCGGCCAGGAGGAGACGAAGACCGAGACAAACCCGTCGGATCGCTCCCGAATCATCCTCAATGCCGGACCCCGGACACAGCTTCACCATTCGAGCTTTCGAGTTTCCCGGTTGTTCCCTCAACCACGCCGCAGCGTTCAGGCGGCCTCTTCCAGGGTGTAGGTATGATGCAACCCGCCGAGCACCGGGGTGCTGACGGCCTTCACACCCTCCGGCAGCCGATGCCGGTCCGGCTGCGGCTCGGCCGGCAATCCTTCTGCCGGATCAGGGATCCCCGGCCCGAGACTGGAGTGAGGCCGGTGGTGGTTGTAGAAGTCGACATACTCTCTGAGGATCATCCGGAGGTGGTTTTCGGAAAACGGAATCAGGTAATCAAGGCAATCCCGCCGGAGGGTCCCGATGACCCTTTCGCAGAACGCATTGGCCTTCGGCGCCCGAACCGGCGTCTTGAGAGGACGGATTCCGAAGCCACGGATGACGTCGTCCACTTTGCTGCTGAAAATGCTGTCCCGGTCGTGGATCAAGAATCGATAACCATGCTTGTCAGGGATCGCTTCCCTCAGCTGCCGGCAAACCCATTCCGCGTTTGGATTTGCGGTGACGTTCGTGTGCAGAATCTTCCGGCTGCCGATCTCCATGACGACGAGCACGTAGTAGACCCTGAAAGTCGCGCTGACGACCGTGACAAAATCCATCGCAACGATCGCCTTGGCATGGCTTCTGACGAATGTCGCCCAACGTTGGTCCCCACGTCCGCCGTGCCCTTGAGGCGGCAGCAGATCACGGATGTACTTGGCGA
>JAOZPW010000007.1 GCA_029932545.1 Thermoanaerobaculales bacterium
GGATCAACTCAACTCTACAGTCGCTTCGGCGGCCTATGCCCTACAGGCTCCTAGCACTGATGCTGTCTTGATTTCCTGTGCCGGAATACGTACAATGTACATATGGAAGAGTTGATATTCGAATGGGACAAGCCAAAGGAGAATGCCAACGTCAGGAAACACGGGGTCTCCTTCGAAGAGGCGAGGTCGGCATTTTTCGACGGGCATGCGGTGGTATTTTTCGACCCGGATCATTCGGGCGACGAGGATCGGTTCATTCTCCTTGGTCTGAGCATCAAACTGAGGACATTGGTCGTGTGCCACTGCTTCAGGGAGGAAGAAACGGTCATCCGAATGATTTCGGCGAGAAAGGCTGACAACGAAGAAGAACAGGAATATTGGGGGTTGAGATCATGAGAGACCATTACGATTTTTCGAAGATGAAGGGACGGAAAAACCCCTATTCGAAATACCTGAAGCAGCCGGTGACGATGAGGCTCGACCGGGATACGGTGGCCTATTTCAAGGAGATGGCCAAGGAGACCGGAATTCCCTATCAGACACTAATCAATCTCTATCTGCGGGATTGCGCGGCCCAGAATCGAAAATTAGAGGTGCATTGGGCTTCGTAAGCTGGGTCTGGCATTTCCGGCATTCCAACCCCGGCCTTCGGGAGCGCCTTTTTGTGGCTATTTCTTGATTATTGCAAGCGGCTAAGCTGTCAGATTGGCCGCTTCAAACCGTGCAAGGATCCGCTCAACCCCGTCAGGTGATGCGACCGCCTCGGTCGGCATGGTCGAGAGAGCCAGCGTCAGGCGGCCGAGCATCTCATTCGTGGTGAGCAGGTCGGGTCTCTGGGTGGAAATCTCGTTCAGATGGGCGATGCTCCGCTTTGCGAGGCTCTGCATCAGGACAAAGGCGTCGTCCGACAGCGGTGGGTCTCCCCTGTAGATCTCCAGGCGACCGCCGATCCGGAATCTTGGGAAATCCTCGAGCCCGAGAAACTTGAGAGCGAGATCGGCCCGATATTTGCCGAAGACCTTGATCAGTGCGATCCAGTCCGCGATCAATTCCTCGAGCAGGTCATGTCGCAACGCACCGAAGACCCTCAGTGAGAGGGCGTGAGTGCACTCGTGCTCCATCCGGATATCGAAGGAAAGGCGGTTCCAATGTTCCTTCTCGAGGCCGATGTCGTGGGCCAAGACGTTGCTGTAGGGACCTTGGGACAGGATGACGAATCGGTCCTTGTACAGCTCCGGGTGTGGGATGATCCTTCGAAATTCTTGAGTCCACGCTTCCTCGGTTTTGTTGGCGGGGTCTCCTGCTTCCCAGTGCGATCTCAGGGTCCTGATGCGATCCCAGTTGTTGAGTCCGTTGACAAGGCAGGCGCCCATCGCCTGGGGGACTGTGATTTCTTCGTTTCGGGCCGTCAGGGCGCGTACGAGAGTTTCGAAATCCGACCTGGCGTTGACGGCCAGGATCGGGACCGTTCCGGCCAGAGTGCTATGCAGCACCAGGGACAGACCATCCGGGTCATCCATGCGGAGCCCCACACCTTCCTCCGAAGGGGGGATCCCTTTGAGTGTCGCCTCCCGGTAGGTCGCTTCCTTTGAAATGCCCGGCTTGATGGGGAAGGTCAGCTGAACCAGCTTGGTTTTCAGTACCGGCCAGGCGCCTGCTGTCAGAGCCTCGAGGTGATAGGTGCGCCAGGCATCGAGGTGGAGCTCATCCTCCAGAGGAAAATTTCGGTCGTCAACGACCTTGCCCGGCCACCATCGTTCCCCGGTCATTATTTCCATGACTTCGTTGGCGGTAGACGGCTCAGCGCCGAGGTTGAGCAGGACGGCACGTCGTTGAGTGTCGGAGAAATCACTGGTCATGAGGGGCCCCCACCGGACTACCATAGATCAAGCCAAGCGACTTGTCCTGAATCGGGAACGGTAACGGGCTCGAGTTCGGGTTTCCGATCCCAGAATTGTTTCCGGTTTTGCCAGGCCGGTATAGCTATCTCAAGCCGGCCCCTGATATCATAGTGGGAAGGAATCGGCAGATAGTGGCGAGGCCCTCTTTCAGGGCGCGGCCGGACCGTGGGAGGTTTGCATGAAGGACAGACTGGTTGCGATCGATGTGTCATCGATTGAAGAACTTCAGCGTATTAAGTCTGAACAAGAAGTAATTCTCGAGCGACTGGACCTGATGGAAGAGAAACGGGGTGCTGTTTCGGAGGTGGTCTACGAGCGCGTTCATCTTGATTATGAGGGTCGAATGAGAGGCCTCGAGGCAGAGGCTGGACCGCTCAAGGAGCAGGCTCGGGGTGAGTATGGCGTGTTGAAGACCATGCTGGTCGAGATTGAGTCCTCTTTGAAAACAGCGGAGATGGATCAAGAAGAACTTCAGCTGCGTCACGATCTCGGAGAGTTCTCAGATGAGGCTTTCGGGACGCAACAAGAAGAGCACGAAGCCCAGGTTTCAGGGCATCAGACCGATCTGGCCGAAGCCCAGGCCTTGAAGGAGAGGTTCCTGTCGGCATTTCATACCGAGGAGGAGTTGGAAGAGGGGTCTCAGTCGGATCTGGCCGAAGAGATTTTATCGTCCATCGCAGAGCCTTTCGGCGACGAGGGATTTACTGAAGAGGCGAACCTTCCTGACGGCCCTCCTCCACTCCCGGAGAATAATGGAGTTTTCCATGAGGCGCCCGACGGTCAGCCTGTTGTCGAGGCAGAAGAGGCGGCGCCCGTGGCCATGGAAGCCGAGGAGGTTCCCGAACAAACCGAAGCGATCCCCCTGCCGTCTCCAGTGCCCGATGGAGCGACCATGATCCTTCGCTGGCCGGTACTTCTTCTCCAGACGGATACCGGAGATTTTGAAGAACATACGGTCGTTGGTGGGTCGACGGTCCTCGGAAGCGGATCGGAATGTGACATCATAATCTCCGGGATCAAGGTGGCTGAACGCCACGCGGAAATCACCTTGGCGGAGGATGGGCACGTCATTCGAGACCTCGAGTCGAGCGTTGGTACCCTGATCAACGGCGTCGAAATCACCGAGTGGAAACTTGCCGATGGTGATTCGATCCAACTGGGTGAAGTCGTGCTGGTCTACAAAGAGTAATGCCGTTACCTGTACAGAAACAGTTACCTGTACAGGAACACCTGCATTGAGACCCACTCGAACGGGGCGGAGCCTCCGGTGTTGGTATTTTCGTAGATTGAGCCGTCGAACCGGCGGATATCGAAATCTATCAGTGCGGTCTCGCCCGGAGTTACCAGATCGGTCAGGTCGAGAGTGTCGCCGACGACAACGGCGCCGGGACACCAGCCGTTGCGCTCGTACCTCCATGTGCCCGCCTGGGGACTGTGGGGGTTGTACTCGCAGTCGGTCCGCCAGGGAACGACTGATCTGATCTGGTCGTTGACGAAGACATCCTGTCGGAGGATGCAGAATTCGCCGCAGTTATCGCTATTGCCGAAGGTATGGCCGGTGGTAATCAGCCGGGCTTCGACCCGTATGATGTCGTCGGGAATAGCCAGGGGCACGGGGTCGACCTGGTCGTCGACGGGGTTGCCGGGATCGCCGATGGTAACGGTGCGCCGTCCCCATACATTAAGGACCTCTGCCGGGGTGCGTGGTGTTCCGGGGTAGAAGATGAAGTCGTAGGTGATGCGCCAGCCCTCACCGGACGAGTGGCCGGGGCCGACCCAGGTGTCGATCCAGGAGACCAGGGTCTGGGTTCCCGAGAGCAGGGGCCCCAGAGCAGTGATGTCAATGTATTCGCACATTTCGAGGTGATAGGGCGTGATGTAGCGGGCCAGTTCGAGGTATTCCCAGTCTTCTTCGGCGGCCTCGGGGTTGAGCACCATTTGCAGGCTGCCGGTGCGGTCCCAGTCGTCACAGTCGCCGTTTTCCGGGCATTCGAGGTGAATGCGCAGGCCGATTTGGTTCCAGTCGCCGCCGTTGGGAAACTCGGCCTCCTCGACGATCGTCCGGTGGTTCTCCGCCCCGAAGTAGTGGTAAGCCTTGTTAAAGGTCCTGACAACTGTTGCCTCGTCCGGAACCTCGGTCTCTGGGCAGCGGTACCACGGTTCGTCTTCGTTGAAGTCAAACCATTCGCCGGTGTCGGGATCGGCAGGCGGGGGCAGGGGAGTTCCGGCAACGAAGGTTGGGTCGTTGGTCCGGTTGTCGACAATCGATCCGTAGGCGGTAAATATCTCCTCCCAGGGGTCGCCCGGTTCGAGGAGGAGATTCTCGCTGGATTGGAGGGTGACGACGGCGGTGAAACCTTCGCCTTCCAGAGCCAGCGCCTGCAAGACCCCGTTGAACTGGCTGTGGGACATCGGTTCGAGAGTGCGCGTCAGTTCTCCCTGCAATTGGCCGTCGGCGTCGAAGATCTCGATGCTCAAGACTTCGCGAAGATTGGTCGAAGGGTTGACCAGACCGAGATTGGAACGAAACTGTTCCGATCCCTTGAGGCCGGGCACGATGATCGGATCCAACCCGTAATGGCGCGGCAGACCCGAGATCGACTGACCGAAGGTGCCGTTACCGTCGTCAGACGGTGTCCATGTCCGGCTGCCAACCTTGAGATCGGAGGCGCCGGCATCGTTCAGGCCCATGATCACCAAACCGGCCACCTGGTGGTCGGAGAAGTACTCACCGATGATGTCGTCGAGTGCGAGAGTCTGCCCTGGCACGATGAATGTTGCGAATTTTGTAGGTGGACCGGCCGGAGCACTGTCGGAAGGGATGACATCGATCTCAAGCAAAGTAACAAGACTGTCTCGGGCATGGTGGAGGACCAAATCGGTCACCCATTGTGAGCCTCCGGCCCCCTCGGTATGAGCAGCTGCCGGGACAATTCGTTGGCGGGTGATGCCCCATTTTGTGGTCTCCGGGAGGGCCTCGATGTAGGTTGGGTCATTGGTCCGATTGTCGACCGTCGATCCGTAGGTGGCCCAATCGGGCGCCGGGACCGGATCTCCTGGGGTACCAGGGCTCTGATCGTGCCAATTCATCAGGTTGATCGAGGCCGTCATGTTCGACCCCTCCAGCCCGAGGAAGGCCAGGAGGCCGTTGAGCTGTATCCAGGACTGTGCAGGGAGTTCCAGCCATTGGGTGGCCAGGGTGTCGCCGGTGTCATCGAGGATGTCGATAGCGAATACACCAAGAATGGTCGAGGAAAGGTTGACCAGGCCGATATTGGTACGGAAGGCGTCGGAGGCTTCAAGTGGAGTCAGGATTCTCTCCGGCCCGTTCAATGCGTCCTCGTCTTCCCAGGCGAGAGCCGGTATCCCTTGTCCGTAGGTGCCGGAGAGATCGGAAGTACTTGTCCAGGTTCGAGATGTCACGATGATTGGAACTCTGTGTCCCTCGGTGTCGCGAGCCGTTACAACCAAAGCGCCCGACGATCGTTGAGGAAAGAGAGAGGCGACGGCGTCCGTGAGGACCATGCTGTGACCTCCTTCCAGGATTTCGGGGAGGACCACCGTTTCTGGAACTCCTGGGAGTCCGTCCGGTGAAGAGCCGATCAACTCCAAACTGACACTTGCCGGACTGCGTGATGGGTTGTGGATGACGATGTCGGTTCGCCAATCGGAGCCGTGGTTGCCCTTGACGGAGGCTGCGGCCGGAATGACCTGACGCCAGGCCGGCAAGGACTGGGCTGCTGCGGTACCGATGGAACACAGGACAATCAACACGGTGGCGAAATATTTCATTGAAGCCTCCCGGCAGGCCTTTCATAGTAAACGATGCCGAGAAGAGAACGAAATTGAACTACGAAGGACACGAAGAGCACGAAGAGAAAGAGGGCTGGAAGCCGGAAAGCCTGAAGGCAGGGCATCATGATCTTTCCTTGGTGTGTCTTCGTGCCCTTTGTGGGAATTCTCTGACTGGTCTTACTGGGAGTTTCTAAGGTAGTCTGGAACGCGAGGAATCATAAACGGTGTTCAGCCCTTCACGTCTGTACGATTTGGCACTTTCGATTGGAGAGAGCCTGGACCTCCGCATGAATTGCGACCGGTTCCTGACGGAATTGGTGGCGACGGCGGATCTGACCACAGCGGCCGTATGGTTGCGGCACCGTTTGTTGATCGGCGAAGGATCGACCTTCGGCGAGCAGGCGGAGGAGATCGCGGTGCTGGTGGCAGGAACGCCGGAGATCTGGTTCGACACAAAAAAAATCCCTCTGGATCACGATATTTTTGCACAATTAAGGGAACAGCGGTATGTCTCGGCAGGGGCAAGTGGGGATGGGTTTGCGGACCTCAAGATCGAACGGAAGATCCATGGCGGTGTGGTCGCGGTGCTGGCGTTGGGCAGTCTGGGATTCCTTCATCTCTATTCAGTTGATCGACGCGGGGCCTTTTCTGCGGTTGAGTTGAGGGAACTGGGCCGAGTGGTGTCCAAGTTCACGGTTTCGATCGAGGCATGCCTGGCGCATAACCGGGTAATGCGAGAGGTAGCACTGAGAAAAAGGGTCGAGATCGATCTCCAGCATCGGGAAGAGCACTTCAGGGCCCTGATTGAAAACACGTTGGATATCATTCTTGTCCTGGATTACGATGCGACCATCGTCTTTGCCGGTCCGTCGGTGGACGGGGCCCTTGGATACCAACCATCACAGCTCGAGGGAACAAATTTCTTCGAACTGGTCGATCCTGACGAGGTCACCGAGCACTTCCAGAACTTCCTGAAACAGGTCAAGGTGCCGGGCGAGGCGTCGGCGGTTGAGATGAGGATCCGGCATGTCGATGGGACGTGGCGGATCCTTGCTGTCAGCAGTAACAACCTGCTGTCTTCCCCATCGGTCTCCGGCATCATCATGAACTGTCACGATGTGACTGAACGCAGGGAGTGGGTGGCCAAGGTTGAGGCCGCCCGGAGTCGTGCCGTTGAGGCCAGTCGTGCCAAGAGCGAGTTTGTTGCCAATGTCAGTCACGAGATTCGGAATCCTCTGAACGGTGTCATCGGGATGGCCTCGATACTGCTGGAAAGCGATTTGAAACTCGAACAACGGGATTGTGCCAATACCATTCGGGTCAGTGCGGATACTCTGTTGACGATCATTGAGGATATTCTCGATTTGTCGAAGATTGAGTCGGGCAATCTAAAAATCGTCAACGAGGGCTTTTCGCTAACGGAGAGCATCGAGGGGTGCCTGGACATGGTGGCGCCTACAGCGGCTGAAAAAGGCCTGGAGTTGGCCTACCTGCTCGATGGCACCGTAGTTGATCATCTGAACGGGGCCGGTGCAAGGGTTCGGCAGGTCCTTCTCAATCTCCTCAGCAACGCGGTAAAATTTACCGAAAGCGGCGAGGTTCTGGTCTCGGTTTCCGCCAAGTCCCTCGAGTCTGGGATGGAGGTCCATGTATCGGTTCGGGACAGCGGCATCGGGATCGATCCGGCCGGTTCGGAACGGCTTTTTCAACCATTCGTTCAGGCGGATGCATCCACGACGCGCAGGTATGGCGGCAGTGGTCTTGGACTGGCAATTTCGAGGCGTCTGTGTGAGCTGATGGGTGGTCGGATTTGGGTCGCCTCAAAGCTTGGCAAGGGCTCGACCTTCAGCTTTACCTTTAAGGCGGAAGTGGTCGAGGATCATTCCGACCCGGGGATCGATGCGTCCCCGTTGCACGGAAGGCAAGTCATTGTGGTCCACCGCAACCGTATGATGCGGGATGTTCTGACTCGATACGCCCACGACCTGCAGTTGCGGGTTGTGACTGTTTCTTCGATTTCTGAAGCGTTGGAACAAGTGGAAGCCATGAGCGGCAGAGGTTCTGGGGATATCGACGCACTGATCGTCGATGAAGCGGCATTTGCCGCCGCCGACCGTCGGGGATTTGATGCACTCAGGGATCTGGAAGCCCGGATGCCCGTAATCGTCATGAGGTGGGCTGTTCCACAGAGCAGTGTCCTGAGCTTGCCGAAAACCAGGACCCTGGTCCTCAACAAGCCAATCAGATTGGCCCAACTTGTAGCCGTACTCGAAAGGGCATTGGGTCTGGAAGTAGAAGGTCTTCTGGGGCCCGTTGCGGCCATGGCAGAGCAGGGCTCGAGACCGCTGCCCGGCGATTTGAGGATCCTTCTGGCCGAGGACGACACCATCGGTCGGAAGGTTGCCCTGATGATGCTGGAGAGCATGGGCTGTCATGCCGACAGTGTTCCCAACGGCAGCGCAGCGGTTGAGGCGGTACTGAAGGGCGGGTACACAGTTGTCTTGATGGACCTGCACATGCCTGGATTGGACGGCATTGAGGCGACTCGACGCATTCGGGCAGAGCCCCTGGCGTCCCAGCCGACGATCATCGCCATGACTGCGCGTGCGTCGGCCGAGGACAGGGAACTGTGCCTGGCCGCCGGAATGGATGGGTACCTGACCAAACCGATTCGGAAGGGAGCACTCTACCGGGCGCTCTTGGAGGCTTCCTCCACTACCGTTTCAGACGGACCTGATGATGGGAACGCCAGTGTCGATTTGGACCGAATGGCGGTGTTGCTCCGGACCGGCGGTCGGGAGATGATTACCGAGTTGATTGATCTCTACTTGAATGAGATGCCGGATCAACTGAATCTCCTGCGCGAGGCGATACTCTCGGGAGACGCAGAAGCTCTGCGGACGGTGGCCCACAAAATCAAGGGGAGCAGTTCCAATCTTGGGCTTCCCCA
Organism: Thermoanaerobaculales bacterium; assembly: GCA_029932545.1. Classification (GTDB taxonomy): domain Bacteria; phylum Acidobacteriota; class Thermoanaerobaculia; order Thermoanaerobaculales; family Sulfomarinibacteraceae; genus DAOWGJ01. The sequence continues at coordinate 8,647 of JAOZPW010000007.1, forward strand.
GATGGCGGTAGCCGGTGCTACCCTTGAGGGTGTTGGAAGGGGTGGAAATTTGGAAGATGCGGACCAGTTTTTCGAGTCCATGGTCGTTGCTTTCGAACGGGCCAAACTCGGTCTGGAAGCTATGGTTGAAGGTTGGGACCGTCATGAATGAAGATCTCTGATGGCTGTCGTTCTTGTTGTCGATGACGATGCGATGACGCTCAAGTTACTTGAGCACACCTTGGTTTCAGGCGGCCACGAAGTTGTCGCGACCGCTAATTCGCAGGAGGCTGCGTTCCTGGCAGCATCTCACCAGGTTGATGCTGTCATTTTGGACGTCATCATGCCGGGCCGCTCGGGCTTCGATGTACTCAAAGACCTTCACCTCAATTCCGAGACCAAGAAACTCCCGGTATTGATGTTGTCTTCTCTTGGTGAGGCAGAAGACCGTGTCAAAGGTCTGCGAGGGGGGGCGGATGAGTACATCGGCAAGCCCTTTAACCCTGAGGAGTTATTGCTCCGGCTCAATCGATTGATAGATGGTCGTGTGGCAGATTGGCCCGAATTCCAGGGGTGTCTGGAGACTCTGGCATTTGCCGAGGTGATCCAGAGCCTTGAACACGGCGCCACCAGTGGTGTCTTGGAAGTCGGGTCGGGGGACCGTCGCGGGACGGTGACGGTGACCCACGGCGTTCCGATGAAGGCCACATGGGGCCGGCTCGAGGGTTTTGATGCGGTTTTGGCGATGATGGATATGAATGCGGGGACGTTTCAATTCCACGAGCAGACTCCTCCCGATTCGTCGAAAGCAGCAGACGGGCAGATTGATATTCAGAAGGTGTTGTTTACCGGTGCCTGGCTGGCAGACGAACTCACGAGGTGGCCTGAAGTCGGTGATCATGTACCTCTCTCCGTTCGCCAAGGAATCGAAGATCCGGTCTTACCCTCGGAGTGGAATTTGGTGCCTGTAGAGACTGTGTTTGAAGACATTCGATCCAATTCCGGTATATCCATCGTGGGTCTGCAGGCAATGGAACGATGGGCGCCTCAGAGGATTGTCCTGGCGATCCGATTCATGATGCACAGCGGGGATATTGAGGTTGCTGCGAAGGGCATGAGAGGCGAAGATACCGACGGCATGAAGGAAGAAACCCTTCTATCGGCCGTTGATGCGGTGATCAAAACTATCGAGCAGCATGGATTCTCTTGTGAACTGCCTCATGTGCTGATCCTGGTTGAACCTTTGGTGTACGGTGCATTTCTTGAGGCTCGGCAGGCCCTGTCGGCAGAAGATCTGGTGGTATCGGGCGAGTCGATTACGGCGGCCTGGCAGGGTGGGAGAGTCGCAACACTTGCATTTCGGGGACTGAGAACAGGGCTTGTGCTCCACGTTGTGTCGATGGAGTCTCCCGCCGGCCTGAAACAGGTCAGAGCACAGATGACGGATTATCCCGCCGTGGTGGTATGGCTCGGCGATCCGAAACGAGTTGATGAGTTGGAATGGGTCTTCGAGTCGATCGAAACCGCACAGGCATCTCAATGGGGCATTCTGAGCACCATAGGACAGGAGGCGGCCGCGAAAGCTGAGCAGGTCTTGAAGGGGAAAAAGAGGTGGCGCCTCAACATCCATAACATGACTAAAATGGAAGATCTCCTGCGAGTTATCGCGGAAGGATGAACACGACATCGATGCGGCCGAGACAAGAAGAGGATTGAACCTCCAAGACGCCAAGGATCAACTCAACTCTGCAGTCGCTTCGGCGGCCTATGCCCTACAGCCTCCTATGGCGCAGCGATGCCCGTGGCGCTGATCCCTAGCGACACTTTGGGCTGAGGCGGTTTGAGGTATCGGGCGAGAAAGCCGTAAATCGCTTTCCGGCCTTCCCATGCCTCCGGAGTGTCCAGGCGGTCGAAACTGTGGCCTCCCGGCACGTCGTATATCTGATACTCGAAGTCCTTGTCCTCGGCCTTCAACGCCTGGATCAGATGCTCGACCTCGATGAAGGTAACGTCTTCGTCGTGGGGATTTGTGTGGATGCGCAGGGGTTTTGACAACTTGTCAACATTCCACACCGGGGAACGCCGTTTGTATTCTTCGAGGTTTTCCTCGGGAGTCTGACCGATGTGGTAGTCGGCATCGTAATAGGCCTGGTACTCGGGTCCCCAGACGCCCATGCGCATGACCAGGTCCGACACCGGGACGCCGGCGAAGGCGCAGGCAAACGACTGAGGATGGTCGAAAAGGCTCATCAGCGCGATCAAACCGCCGTGGCTCCAGCCGAGAATGCCGACCCGGTCCGGATCAACCCTGGGGTGGTTTTTGACCGCCCAATCCCGTGCTGCCACGCAGTCTCCGACCTCACGCCCGCCGTAGTCGATCTTCTCGTAAAAAGACTTTCCGTAACCGGTCGAGCCCCGGTATTCCGGCGCGACCACGATGTAGCCCTGGGCCATCAGCTCGCGTACGATATGGGCATAGTAGGTCGTGAAATCGGCGTGTACGCCTCCGTGGGGGAGAATCAGAAGGGGTAGATTCTCAAGGTCTTCAAATGCCTTCGGTGTGAAGACGTAGCTGTAGAATTTGACTGGATTACCGGCGCCGATGGCGTTGGGATTCTCCTCTTTCCATCGAGGGGGGCCGTAGATTCGCACTTTGTCGACGACTGCGATATCCCCGACCCGGTGGAACCAGAGAAGGTCATCGATAGATTTTGACAGCGCGTCAACCTGGTGCCGCAGCGCCTCGTGGCGGCCCTCGAGAGCGTTGATCACCTCAGACGACGGCACTTCGGTGGCCACCGAAGCCGGGGCTACGAGGATCAGAACAATGATGGCAATCGGCACAATGCGCATCTCAAACCTCCTGATGGCGTCTCAAGGTCAAATTACCACTTGGTCCCCGACCACGACCACGCCGTGGTATCTCCCCCTTCGAAACCGTCCGAGAAGAGTGCCGGCTCGGAGCACGCCCCGAAAAATACCTCGAACACCTCTTGCCGGTCGGCATCGGCCAGGGCCTCGGCGGGGAAGCCCAGGAAGAACCCCATGGAAGTACCGTTGATCTTGAGCGTTGCCGCTCCGCCCTGATTGCCGTCGAAGGCCAGCTCTCCACCGGCATCGGCGACGAAGGTGTCGGAGTAGTTGCTGAAGGGATAGCTCAATGTGTAGGGGCCCAACCCTGAAAACAGGGTTCCAACACCCGTCACTGTGGTCTGTTCGACGTCCGAGGTTGCCGATCCCAGGCCAAGGTGAGAGGTCATGAATCCGGTCAGATTCCGGTCGTAATAGTAGTCCTGACCGCTGATCATCAGGCAGCGGTCGCCGGCATCCATCCATGTCTGCAGGGCGCCTTCTCCGTTTCCGCCGGGCCCGGCGCTCCCGCCGAACTCATCCCCGGTGAACCAGATAACGGTTCGATAGGGTGAGAGCTGAACGCTCGAAGGTTCGTTGTCGGAGTTGGCCGTATCCCAGATGTCGTAGGCCAGGCCCATGGCGTCCAGCGTTGCGGTGTAGGCTGCTCTGACGTCGGGACTGTTGTCATCGTCATCGACCAGGAGGATCGGAGGAATGGCGCGGGTGGTGAATGCCCAGACTTCCGAGGGGGAGCCGGCGCCGCAAATATTTTCAGCCGTCACTCTCCAGTAGTACTGGGTGATCGGATCCAGAGCAACGGTCAGCGATGCTGTGGTGCTGCTGGTTGTGACCGTGTCGACGAGGTCAGTGAAGGCTGCGTCTCTCGCAACCTCAAGGGTATAGGCGGTGGCGTTGGGCACGGCCGACCACTCGAAGGTCGTATCGACCAAAACCTCGACGGCGCCGTTTGCGGGAGCACTCGGGGTCGGACTTCCTGGGACGCCGTCAAACAGGGTCAGAGTGATGCCGGTGTCATGAGTCACCAGGCCGGCCGTGCCGGTGATGGTCATGTCATGCGAGCCGGCTGCGACGCCACCGGTGTTGCCCAGCGTCAGTGTGCTCGAGCCTGGTGGTACAACGGTAGCAGGGCTGAAAATGGATGACAGGCCGGTTGGGGTCCCACTGATGGTCAGAGAAACCGGATCCGAAAAACCCTGAAACTGGAGCACCTCAACGGAAAAGATCCCGTCTGACGGGGCGCAAACGTTCATCTGCCTCGGCGAGGCGTTGACGAGAAAATCAGTGCTGATGGCGACACGGTCGATGAAGACGTCGGGGTCAGGGTGACTGTCCTGGATGTTGCGGTCGTCTGCCCACTGGGCGACAACGTAGCTCTCGGTCTGAATCTGAGTGTCGTAGTCGCCGTGATAGCAGGTTGCGAGTTCGTTATCCAGGTGAATAGGAGAAGAAACGTCGGAAAGGCGGACACTGGGCTGGTTCCAGGTCACACCGCCGTCAAAGGACATGCGCTGGTAATAGTCAACCAGCAGGTTGTCGGTGGCGTCGTTCCGGCGGTCATACCAGGCGATTGAAACCTGGCCGGAGGCGCCGACACTCATGCTGGGGAAGAACTGGTCGGTTGTGGTCGTGTCGTCGTTGACCCGTATCTCGGTGCTCCATGTGGCGCCGTTGTCGGTCGAGCGTCGATAAAAGACATCGACGATGTCATCACCCGAACCGTCGGGATCGTAGGAGTAAACGACGTGCAGTACCCCGGTGGCGTCAACGGCGATCTGTGGCGAGGGCAGGTATCTGATATTGCCATTGAGGGCAGCACGGCCGCAGGATCCGGTCGCCGAACTGTGTTGGGGCTGAGTCTTGCCGGATGCCGGGTCGGTGACAAGGACCCAGGTATCGCCGCCGTTGGTCGATCGTGCGATCTCGATGTCGATCGTGCTGGACCCGAACTTCACCCAGCCGACGAAAAAATCACCGTTCGGCGCCACGACGGGCCAGGAACCTTGGACGCTGCCGGTCGGGCTGACCTGTTTCGGGGTCGACCATGTCACGCCAAGATTGTCCGAGTATGTTGAGTAGATATTGCCGCCCGCGTCGAAATGGGTCCAGACGGTGTAGAGCCGTCCGTAATAGGTGCTGTCCGGATTGTTGTCAACCGCCATCAGTTCCTTGTCGTCCGACGAGCCCGAGTGAATGTTCCCGACCGAGGTGAAGCTCTCGCAGTCGTCAACGCTTTTCCAAATACCGAGACTGCCGCTCTTGAGGGCGGCAAAGTAGAAGGCCTCGTCTGCCTTGCGCCAGACGATGGCCGGGTCGCCGCCTGAACCAGCTCCGAGGGCGCCCTGATCGGTGAAGGTCTGACCACCGTCGGTCGAGCGGGAATACCCGGTAAAGCCCTCAGAATTGGCGAAATAATGCCATGAGTCGTTGTAGCCGGAGCAAATCGTCCCGGTCGTCTCGTTGAGGGACAATGAGGTCTCGCTCTGCGTGTGGGAGGTGGTGCCGGTATCGCCGGACGGGTCGCTGACCGCCACATCAACTCCAGCGGTGGCGCCTTCGCCCTGGCGGACGAACCCCGGGGTGTTGGTGACACGGCCCAATTCATGTTCGCGACCACAGGCCTTCAAGAGGTAGAAAAGAACACCGTCCATCAGGGGACGCTTCGCGGGGTCATCCAACTGAGCACAGACATCTGCCGGGGCCTTTTCGACCTTGGCCGGACCCGAGTCCCGAGCTTCGGCATCGAGAATGCCGATGTTGAGACAGGTCAGTACCAGAAGGCAATTGATGATTGTGGTTGTATAGTTTCTCAGGTTCATGGTGTGTCTCCGTATCCTTTGAAGTCATCAGGGGTGTTAACTTCGTTGTGAGGCATCCTGGCAGAGTCGACTGGTTGATGCAAATTAGAGGTGAGATTATCCAGGTGTCTGGACTGAGACCTGAGCCTCCTGCAAGAATCAATCGTCACGATGCGGGGCGGGAGCCCCGCGCTCCCACCGCGAAAACTGGGGCACCGTGAATGAAGGTCGCCCTTTCGGGCGATACGCGATATCCGGAACCTGACGGTTTCATCGGCCTTCGGCCGACGTGCCGGTTCCCTGCCCACGCTGGTCGCTTCGCGACCTCCACGGCTCCGCCGTGATCGCCCTGTTGGGCGATGCGCGATGTCCCTAGCCCACGCTGCCCGCTTCGCGGGTCCGAGCCTGTTGGCTCGGCAGCCCTTCGGGCTGGCGTCGGTTCCTACCCCTTCAACTCCTCCAGAAGCCCACTGAGGCTCTGCAGACGACCGATCAGATCGGTATGGAGATTGGAGGGACCATTCTCCCCGGAGGCTTCCAGGGCTTTCCGGGCGCCGTCCCGGTCGCCGGCGCCCAGTCGGGCGATGCCCAGAAGACGCATGATGTCCGGCGCCTTGGTGCTTTCGGTTGCTTGTTCCAGGTAGCGGAGAGCTTCCCGAAAGCGTTCGGCCTCGATGGCGATGGCGCCCAGGGCCGCCAGGGGGAAGTGCAGAAGTTCTCGTGGCATGAATTCCAAAGCCTCGCGGGCCATCTCCCGAGCGATGGTTGGATCCTCGTCGAGGTCCAGAATAATCAAGGTGAACTCGTAGGCCGCCATGCCCCGAACCGGGAGATTGTTGCTCTGTGCGAAGAACTGGAGGGCGAATCGTCGTGCTGTGGCTGCATGGCCGGCCCGGCGGAGACTCTCCAGCAGGGCTGCAACTGCGGCGGCCAGGAAGGGCGAATCGGCACGGTCCTGGTGGAGGAGTCGGTGGGCGTGGCGTACTGCTGCGCGGTTGCGGCCGATCGCCGCAGCCAGCAGTGCGGTGGTTGCCCTGAGTTGAGGGTGAGCCGGAGCGACGGATACTGCCTGGGAAAACAGCTCAAAGGCATAATCTTGGCGCTCGGCAGCCAGGGCGGCGCCCGCCCGTCCGGCCAGCAGTGCGGCCTCGGAGGGAAGGTCCTCAGGAGGCGCCTGGGTAAACAGACGAACTGTTTCCTGATACCGAAGCCGCCGGGGGTCGAGGCGAAGCACGTTCCGAAATGTCTCCAGTGCCTTCTGAGACCAACCACGTCGGAGGTAGGCCACGCCCAGCTGATAGAGGGCGTCTTCGAAGTCCGGGGCCAGTGTGACAGCCTCTTTGAAGTGATCGATGGCGAGCCCGGTTCGGCCCAATTCCAGAAAGTTGGCGCCGAGCAGGAATAAGGCCTGTGGAATGCGATCCAGGCCGATCGCGGTTTCCAGGTGCCGAACTGCCTCTTCGGGTTGCCCCTTCATGCCGGCCAGGGCGCCCAGCGAAAAGTTTGGCAAGAAGGCAGTCGGATCGAGGTCCCTGGCCGTCGTCAAAACCTGTTCGGCCCTGTCCCAGTTGCCCAGGTCCGAGGCGACGGTTCCCAGATAGATCAGGGATTCGACGTGAGGTCCTCTGAGGGCCAGGACCTTCTCGAAGGCAGAGGCTGCCACGTCCAGCTCTCCCATTTCGAAGGCAGTCTCACCCAGGAGGCTCCAGAGTTCGTCATTGACAGGTGTCAGGCAGGCCAGGTCGGTCATCTGTGCCAGCCCTCCGCCGAGATCGGCCCGGATCAGGGTCGAGTTCAGCGTTTCCAAACGTCGGCGGAATTCGGAGCTGTCGTTCCCTGAGTGGATGGCCTGAGAAAGAATGCGCCGGGTCCTGTCGCTGAAACGCTTGACGAGCGCCTTGGAGTGCAGTTCCTCGTCGGCGGCCCGTTCCCAGTCCTCCAACATCTCAGACCTCGATACGATGCCTTGTTGTTCCAAGACCGCCGTCAGAGTCTGCACGCCCGCATGGGTGACCGTCAGATTGTGCTCCAGTTGGGCGAGGTTGCCAGCCGAAGCGGCTATGGCTTCGGAGAGGTTGCGGAGTCCGTCCTCCAACTTGGTCAGGCGTTCGAGAATGTTCTCTTCGAGGTCTTCCTGCGCTTCGAAGAACTGGTCCTCTTCACTGGGCACTCGATCCGTTTGTGCGGCCGAGATTACCAGGAGTCGAAGGCCACACCGACGGCACTGCTCGAGGTTGACTGGATTGGGAGTGCCGCACGCCTGACAAAGGACGACAGTTCCGTTGGAACCGTTCTTGCGGTTAGCCCTCCGGGTAGTCATAAAACCCCCGGTCGCATTTGCGACCGAGGCGACCGGCCTCGACCATTTTGATCAGGAGCGGACACGGTCGGTATTTGGGATCGCCCATTCCGTCATGAAGCATTCGCATAACGGTGACGCAGGTATCAAGGCCGATCAGGTCAGCCAAGCGCAGAGGTCCCATCGGATGATTCATTCCCAACTGCATGATCTGGTCGACCGCATCAATCGAGGCGACGCCCTCATAGACGGCGAAGACCGCTTCGTTGATCATGGGAATCAGCAAACGGTTGGAGACGAAACCGGGGAAGTCTCTGCACTCGACCGGTGTCTTGCCCAATCGCCCAGCGAGGTCGACGGCCAGATCGCGGGTCTTGGTTGAGGTTTCCAGGCCACAGACGATCTCGATCAGCTGCATCCTGGGAACCGGTAGCATGAAGTGCATCCCGATGACGCGGTCAGGCCTGCCGGTGGCGGCAGCCAAGCGTGCTATCGACAGGGATGAGGTGTTTGTGGCCAGGACGACCTCGGCCGAGCAGACATTGTCCAACTGCTGCAAGATGCCCCTCTTGATGTCGCAATCCTCGATGGCAGACTCGATGACCAGATCGCAGCGGTTGTGTTCTTTGAGGTAGGTCGAGGTTGTGATCCGTTTGAGTGCGGCTGTGATCTCATCCTGATTCAGATCACCCTTCTCGAGAAGCCGGTCGAGATCCATGGCGATCGACTCGAGTGCTCGTTCCAATCCGGCATCATCGATGTCGGTCAAGAGGACATCGAAACCGCCGATTGCGGCAACTTGGGCGATCCCGGCGCCCATTTGGCCGGCACCCACAATGCCTAATCGCTCGATCGGAGACGTGAGAATTGTCTTCATTGCTGAGCCGGTCTCGGCCGAAGGCCAAGCCTGGCCTTCTCAGCACGGGTCGTCGCGAGAGGCTCAAGACGCAGTGAGATTAGGCGTTCTCGCAAGATGAGTGAGCAAAGGCGTACTTGCGGTACGTTGAGCGAGCGAATCGAGAAAGCGTCGAATCTCATGGTGTATTGGGCCTCGTAGCAGGTCGGTGGTGAGAAGGCCAGGCTAAAGTGCGGCGTCGAGGACTTTGGTCAGATTGGATTTTGCGACCGCGCCGACCACTTTGTCGACGACCTCGCCATTCTTGAATACGAAGAGAGTCGGGATCGCACGGATGTCGTACTTCAAGGCGATTTCCCGAGCCGTATCGACGTTCATCTTTCCGACTATGGCGCGGCCGTCGTACTCGTCGGCAATTTGCTCGACCGTCGAACCGATCGCCTTGCATGGCATGCACCACTCCGCCCAGAAATCCACCAAGACAGGGACAGCGGCCTTGAGGACGACCTCGTCAAAGTTGTTCGGGGTAATTTCAATTGCTTTTCCGGCCATGTGATTGCTCCTTCGCGGGTCTTTAGGTTGCCGTTTTTGGCAACGGGCGCATGGTACACCATCTTGGAGCCTGGGGGCACACATCGAGGCAAGGGTTTCCAGTATCCAGTTTCAAAAGGTCCCCATCACCCGGCATGGTGGTCTTCCAGCATCACCTTCGCCACCCTTTCCCCGTACTCCACAGCATAGTTCTGGCCTCGATCTTCAGGATAAATTTGGGCCATTGTGCAGAGGTAGAGGTTGTCCATCGGTGTTCTCATTGAGGGGATCTGTTGACGATATCCTCGGGTAACGACCGGTTGGGCATAGTCTGCCCGGAAGTGATGCGATCGTTGAATCCAGGAGGTATTGAAGGCGGGATTGATGCGTTTCAGGCTTGGAAGGTAGGTGTCCAATACTTCCTGCTTGCCGGCGCCGAAGAGGGGATGGTCGGGGAAAAGGTAGTTGGAGATGTAGAGCAGATATGTGCCGTCGTACCGGCTTCGGTCGATATAGTTGGTGTGCTCGATCAACCCTCCAAAGGGCATTGTCTCGTCCGCAATATTAAGCCAGTAATAGGACATGAAGGATTGGTTGAGTTCCAGGAGTGTGCATAGGGCTCCGGTCGCTCGAAGGGACCCCAGTCGTTCCTGTTCTTCAGGAGGGATTATGTGTCCGGCAATCTTCAGGTAATCGGGGACCGGAATGGCCGCGAGAACCGTGTCCGCCCGAACGGCGCCTGCTGTCGTGACGATCTCGAAGCCGCCACCTTCGCTTGAGTCGATTCGTTTGACGGGATCGGCAAGGTGAAGTGATCCTCCCATGCTGCGGATTGCGTCCGCCAGGCCTTCGGCGACCCTGGCGAAGGATCCTCGCATGTAGCCCAGGCGTTCGCCCATGCCGCTCGAGGATCTTGAACGGCCCCTTAGCCAGATTTTGCGCCACAGCCAGACCATGGCGACCTCTTCGGACATTTCGGCGAATTTCTGATTGAGCAGGGGGGCCCAGACGGTACGCCAGACTTCGCTTCCCAGGTGGTCCTGTATCCACTGGGCTGCCGTGACGTTCTCGAAGGGGGTTGGGTCTTGCGAGTGTTGAAGGCGGAGGGTGCCGATGACGAATCGAATCTTGGCCGGCCAGGAAAGGGGCCGGAAGCGGAGAAGGGAGGCCGGTGTGGCGAAATCCCAGAGTTGTCCGCCGGTCCAAATACCCATCTTTGACGGAAGCCACTCGATGTCGTCTCCGAGGCCCAACTCGTCAGCCAAGGCGGTGATCGCCGTATCGTTGGTGAAGAGGTGGTGGTAAAAGACCTCCAAGGGCTCTCCACCTACCTCGATCACCCTGGCCAGACCTCCCGGCACCGGGTAGCGTTCGAATACCTGGGGTTTGAGACCGGCCTGGGCCAAACGGTAGGCCGCTGTCAGACCTGCCAATCCCGCTCCCACGACGGCGACGTCACGCATCAAAAGATAACATTTTCGACGTAGAACTTCTCGGGCGGGATTGTGCCGCCGGCCAGGGTTGCAGCATCCTCCGTAGTTATTCTGAAGGTGCCGGCCGTTCGGCCGGAGGTTTCAATCATGCGGAGTTCGATTGCGCTTGGGGCCAGGTCGGGCCGCCGCGTCGCAATCATGTCAAACGCCTCGGCCACCGTCTTCAGGGCATGAAACACTTCGCGCTGGGTGTCGGTCACAGCCTGGATGAAGAAGTACTCCGGTTGGGAGCCCGCACTGGTGCGGTAAAGGTAGAGGTTCTTCTTGTCGAGAATTTCGATGAAGGCTGCGTTGATCTTGGGGTCCTTGTAGGGATTGAGTTGGAGCTTGATGCCCGGCGTGGGCGTTGGTGTCGGGGGGAGGTTGGAAGACAGCTCTACCTGATCTCCGATTCCCGAGAGTGTGGCGTAATTGCCCAGAGTTCGCCGAGGGGTTGGCGTCGGCCCGATTTTTTCGGTCCGTTCCAGTTCGTCGATCGTCAATGCGTTGCCCAGGCCCAGCTTGTTGTAGCGTTCAGTGGCAACAAGATTGACCTGGTCGATCGGGAGAGAGGTCACCTGACCGGTGCTCAGCGTTACGATCGCCAAGTTCCCGTCGACGGCGAGTGGCTCGTTGCAGCGGAGCCTTTCTCCGTTTTTCAGGATGACGATATAACCGCCACCGGCGGCGCCAACGGCCACGACCAAGGCTGCAACCACACATAAGACTGAAATGAAAAGTTTCATGATCGTCTCCTTGAAAACCAAGTATAGCTGTATGACCGGTTGTCCGCCAGAAGAGAGATCATATTGGCCATTCAGAGTGGTCTGCCATTGCAGTGCTTGACCTGCAACCAGCATTTCCCTAGAATCCCCATCTTATGTTGGAGAGCCTTCAGGAGCGGCTTGCTCGTGTAACAAAGACCCTTCGCGGTGAAGGGCACCTGACTGAGTATCATATCGACTCGGCCTTGAAGGAGATCCGTACCGCCCTTCTGGGTGCGGATGTCAATGTCGAAGTCGTTGGCCGGTTTGTTGAAAGGGTTCGGGAACGGGCTGTGGGCAAGGAGGTCTTGACCTCTGTCAGTCCGGCTCAAATGGTGACCAGGATCGTCCATGAGGAGTTGGTCCGGCTCCTGGGCAGCGAGACGGTTGAAGCGGACTTCAAGGGCCGACCGGCTGTGGTGATGATGGTCGGTCTTCAGGGTGCAGGAAAAACGACCAATGCCGCCAAGATGGCACTCTGGATTAAGGAAAAGAAGGGGCTCTTCCCTCTGCTGGTCCCCGCCGACACTTCGCGCCCAGCTGCCCGTGAACAGCTGCTGATCCTTGGTGAGAAGGCCGGAATTCCCACGGTTGACACGCGTGACATGGACGACCCGGAGGAGATCGCCCGCAAGGCCATGCGGGAGGCAATGATCAAGGGCTATCAGGTCCTGGTCTTCGACACGGCGGGCCGGCTGCACATCGACGAAGAGTTGATGACTCAGCTTCTCAGGCTCAAAGAGATCCTCAAGCCCAAGCAGATCCTGTTCGTCGCTGATGCGATGACCGGCCAGGATGCCGTCCGTTCAGCCCGGGCCTACCATGAACAGTTGGATATCACTGGTGTTTTCCTGACCAAGTTGGACGGTGACGCCCGCGGTGGTGCGGCCTTGTCGGTTTCGGAAGTCGTTGGACGGCCGATTCTCTTTGCCGGCATCGGTGAGAGGCTCGAGGACATCGAGGTCTTCCATCCCGAGAGAATGGCGGGCCGGATCCTGGGCATGGGTGACGTCCTGACCCTGGTTGAAAAAGCCCAGGATGTCGTTGACGAGCGCAAGGCAAAGAGACTCGAGGCCAAGATGCGGAAGAACCGCTTTGACCTCGAAGACCTCCGTGACCAGTTGGGGAGCCTCAAGAAGATGGGTCCCTTGAAGCAGGTGATGGAGATGATGCCTGGAATGAACAAGATGATGCCTGAGGGTGGTGCTACCGAGGCACAGGAACAGCAGTTGAAACGAATGGAGGCGTGCATCGACTCGATGACGCCCAAGGAACGCCGCCATCCCCAGATTTTGAATGGACCTCGCAAACGGCGCATCGCCAAAGGGTCGGGGACGTCGGTCGAAGAGATCAACCGCCTCTTGCGGCAATACGGACAGATGCGTAAGCTGATGAAGCGCCTGGGGAAAGCCGATCCCAGACAGCTGAAGCGGCAGTTGGGAATCGGTTGAGTAAATCGAGGGCCGGCATTGCGCCTGGTCTTCTCAAATATGGTAATGAAAGCCGGTCCAGGGGACCGTGCAAGGAGGCAAAGAGATGTTAATGATCAGATTGCGCCGTGGTGGCGCCAAGAAACACCCGATGTATCGGGTCGTCGTTTCGGATTCACGAAAGACGCCGACGGCGGATTATCTGGACCAGGTCGGAATCTATAACCCGAATGTCGAACCACCCGAGATCCGCATCGACCTCGAGAAAGTTGACCAGTGGATGGCCAAGGGCGCCGGTGTGTCCCAAACCGTCGATTCCCTGATTCGCAAAGCGCGCCATCAGGGTGAGGCGCCTGCCGATTCTTGAGATCAGCGGCACCGAGTACCAGTGCCGTAATTGCTGCAAAAGGAGTCACGCGTGAGCGCGATGAAAGACATGCTCGTCGAGATAGCGAAAGCCCTTGTCGACAATCCGGATGACGTCAATGTCACCGAGGTCGAGGGCGAACAAACTACCGTGTTGGAGTTGCGGGTTCGAGAGGAAGACCTGGGCAAGGTAATCGGTCGTCAGGGCCGGACTGCCCGGGCCCTGAGAACTCTGCTGTCGGCCGCGGGCATGAAGGTCCACAAGCGGTTCGTGCTCGAAATCCTCGAGTAGTGGTTTCTTCCGAAAGCCCCACGGATACTTCCCAATGGCTGATCATCGGCCGGGTGGGCAAGCCACACGGTGTGCACGGTGGTGTCCTGGTTGAGATCATTACCGATTTTCCGGAGCGAATGGTCGCAGGGATTGAGGTTGGTCTGGGCCCGGAGGAAGGCGCCGAGCGGACCGTCGGCGTTCACTCTGTGAGGCTTCACCGCGGTCGGTGGTTGATCGAGTGGGTAGGAATCCGCTATCGAGACGAAGTCGAAGCGTGGCGTGGACTCTACCTTTTTCTCCCCGAACAGAGTCTGGATCAACTGCCGGAGGGGTATTTCTACGAACATCATCTGGTCGGTCTTGAGTGCCGGTCGCCGGATGGTGAGGTTCTGGGTTCGATCACTGGATTGGAACACGATCCAGGTCAGATACGTGCGGTTGTTCGCCGTGGAACCCGTGACTTCCTTGTGCCGTGGGTTCCGGAAATCGTTCGGAACGTTGACCTTGAAGGTGGCGTAGTCACCCTCGATCCCCCCCGAGGTCTGCTCGACGACGACGCCGAGATGGCGTGATTGGCCTGTCGGAGCCGTGAAGTTTGACATCCTGACCCTCTTCCCTGGGCTTTTTGAAACATTCCGCAGGGAGGGTATTCTGGGCCGTGCTGTCCAGCAGGATCTGGTCACAATCGATGTTCATGATCTCAGGCGTTGGAGCGGAAACCGCTGGGGCCAGGTGGACGATGAACCCTACGGTGGTGGGGCTGGAATGGTGCTCCAGGCGCCGCCGGTACTTGAGGCCGTCAACGAGATTGTCTCGACCGGGGACGATCCTCCGGTGACAGTCGTGCTGTCGCCTCGAGGGAGGGTGTTCGACCAGGCCTTTGCCGACGAACTTCGGCAAAAGGGCCGCCTCCTGTTGCTTTGCGGTCGCTACGAAGGCTTCGACGAAAGGGTTTCGGAGATTCTCCGACCGGTGGAACTCTCGCTTGGAGACTTTATCCTGGGGGGCGGTGAGGTCCCGGCCATGGCCGTGATCGAGACGGTCTCCCGTTTGGTCCCGGGCGTTGTTGGTGATCCGCAGTCGGTGGTCGAGGATTCTTTCACCAACCAGCTATTGGACTACCCGTGCTACACCCGGCCGGCCGAAGTCGAAGGACGTACGGTGCCGGAGGTATTGAGATCCGGCAACCACGCCAAGATCAGGCGTTGGCGTTTGGAGCGCTCGGTCGAGGCGACTGTAACCAGACGCCCCGATCTGATCAAGAAGAGCTGGGGGAACTACCCAAAAGAGATCCGCAAGCTCATCCGGAGGTATGACCCGGATTTGGCGGAGAGTCTGGAATGAGATGTGAACGTGAGGAGAACCAAAATATGAAACACCTGAGAAACATCGTCGTTCGTGGAATGGCCCTGGTGGCGGCCATCGCGATTGCCGCGACCGCCGGCGCCCAAGGCTTTCGGCCGGAGCCGGTCTTTGGTGTCACCCTGAAGGCGGATCAGACACCGGTCGTTGCGGGCGGAGTCCTTCGTTTGGCTGTGGTTATCGACATCGACCATGGGTGGCATATCAACACCGACGATCCCGGTGACGAGTTCATGGTGCCGACCTCCCTCGAGTGGGCTTTGCCCGTAGGGTGGCCGGAGGCCGTGCTGAACTTCCCCAAGGGTGAGGAGATCATATTTGATTTTTCCGATACGCCGCTGAGCGTGTGGGAGGATAAGGTCGTACTGGTGGGAACGGTCTCGGTACCGGCTGATACGACCGGTATGACTACGTTGGGCGTCAGCGTAACCGCCCAGGCGTGCAACAACAGCCAATGTCTCCCTCCGCTTGCCGTCGCCGCTGATTTGGAAACTGAGATTGTCGCTGCCGATACCTCCTTCAACGCAATCAATCAGGAGTTTTTTGCCACAGCGGAAGCAACTGATGCTGCCGACTCGATGACTGACGGAGACGGGAGCGCCGATGTTTCGAACGATCTGGCCGACCGGTCCATTCTGCTCTTTCTGATCGGCGTATTTTTTGCAGGCCTGGCGCTCAACCTGACGCCCTGTGTTTTCCCCCTGATTCCCATCACTGTCGGTTTCTTCGCTCAACAGGCCAAGAACCGGAGCGGAGGCACCTTTTGGATGGCATTCGCCTACGTGATGGGCATCGCATTCACCTATTCGGTACTGGGTGTCGTGGCCGCCTTGACTGGTCAGCTCTTCGGCTCGGCCCTGCAGAGCCCGTGGGTCGTTGGTTCCATTGTTGTGGTTCTCCTCGGCCTAGCCGCTTCGATGTTCGGCCTGTGGGAGTTCAAGACGCCGGATTGGGCTCACAAGGCGGCAGGCGCCCGCGGCGGGATCGTCGGTTCGCTCCTGATGGGGCTGGTGATGGGTTTTGTCGCGGCGCCCTGCATCGGGCCCTTCGTCCTGGGTCTTTTGACCTACGTCGGCCAGAAGGGCGATCCGGTCTTCGGTTTTGTCGCATTCTTCACCCTGGCTCTGGGTCTGGGGTTGCCCTACTTGATATTGGGTACCTTCACCGGCGCCGTCAACCGCCTTCCGATGTCGGGCATGTGGATGGTCGGTGTGCGTCGGGTCTTCGGTGTGATCCTGATCGCGATGGCGGCCTATTTTGCCGCCCCGATGATGCCGGGAAACTGGGGACAGTGGCTGCTTGCAGTGACGCTGGTTCTGGGTGGACTCTACCTGCTGGTCATCGACCGGACCGGATCCGAACAACCAGGCGTCGATCGTGTGATGCGCCTTTTGACAGTCATCATGATTGTCGTCGGCCTCTGGATGGCCCCGATCAACAGGAGCGGCGCGGGAGGTGAACACCTTCAATGGCAGCCCTACGATGTTGCCGGGGTCGATGCGGCGATCAGCGGTGGGGGAGCGGTGATCCTCGACTTCGCAGCCGACTGGTGTGTCCCGTGCCGCGAACTGGACGAGAAGACCTTTGCCGACCCCCGGGTGGCTGCAATACTGGACAGCTACGCCCGATTCAAGATTGATCAGACTCGACAGGATGATGATGCCAGGAGTGTCGCCTCAAAATTCGAAGTGCGGGGAGTTCCAACCGTCATCGTATTTGCTGATGGGCGTGAGGTCTTCAGGATCACCGGGTTTGAGAGGGCTGATCGGTTTCTTAAGCGGCTTCCGTAGCGATTAACGGTCGTCCTTATTGGCTTTGGAATTTGTCTTTTTGCTCAGTAGGCGCCTCGCCAATAAGGCCGGCCGTTAATCGCTTGGTGCGCTTCGCGCATGGGGGAAGAAGAGCGGGTTAGAATGTCGTTTGGTGATGGCAGGAAGGGGCCGATGATCGACGAGAAGGTGACACTCAATGAAGGCCGCCGGGGCTCGGACCGTCCTGCCGGGATTCGCATATGGCAGCGGCTGTTGAACCGGCCGGTTCAGTACGTCTTCGACCTGGTGGTGTTGGCCCTGACCTTTGTCATCGCTTATAACCTCCGCTTCGAGTTCACGATCACTGAAATTGAATTACACAAGATGCTGGCGCAACTGCCTCTGGTCGTATTGATCCAGTTTGGTGCGCTCAATCTTTTCGGAATCTACGCCTTTGTGTGGCGTTACATCGGCATGGCCGAATTGAGGCCCTTTCTCAAGGCCGCGTGGTGGTCGTTTCTCCCCATCGTCTTGATGCGGTTGGGACTTCCAAACGAGTTTGCACAATGGCGGGTACCGCTGTCGATTGCCCTGATTGATACACTTCTGGCTTTTGGCGGGGTCCTCGGCCTTCGGGTGTTGCGTCGGGCGATGTTCGAGAGCTTCGAGAAGCAGCGGCGGGCCAGGGGCGGCGCCGGGGGAGTGGCAAAACCGGTGTTGCTGGTCGGAGCGGGGCGTGCCGGGGTTCTTGCGGCCCGCGAGATCCAGGCGCGTGGCGATATGGGGATCAAAATCCTTGGATTTGTCGATGACGATTTGGACAAGCATGGTTCAGTGATCCAGGGAGTCAAAGTCTTGGGCTCAAGCCGTGAGTTGCCTCATCTGGTGGCGGAGTTGGGGGTCGATCACGTGGTGATTTCGATCGCCCAGACAGATCGAAAGGACCTGCGCCGCATCATCGACATTTGCGAAGCCATTCCGGTCCGGGCACGGATCATCCCGGGGCTGTATGAATTGATCGACGGTACGGTTGAGATCAGCCGCATTCGGGATGTTGAGATCGAGGACTTGTTGGGTCGGGATCCGGTCAACCTCGATGAGACATCTCTGGCGGAGTTTCTCCAGGACAAGACAGTCATGGTGACCGGCGCCGGTGGTTCGATCGGCTCTGAAATATGCAGTCAGGTAGCTCGTTTCGGCGCCGGTCGAGTACTGATGGTGGAGAGGGCGGAATTTGCCCTTTTTGATGCCGACCGGGCAACGCGCGCCAGCTGCCCCGAAACGGAAATAGTGCCTCTGGTCGCCGACATCTGTGACGAAAGCCGAATGCGAGCTCTCTTCGAGGCCTATCGGCCCGCTGTCGTCTTCCATGCTGCAGCCCACAAGCACGTTCCGCTGATGGAAGACAACGCCGGAGAGGCAGTCAAGAACAATATTTTGGGGACCCGGATGCTTGCGGAGTTGTCCGGAGAGTTTGGCGTCGGTACCTTTGTGCAGATTTCGACGGACAAGGCGGTCCGGCCGACATCGATCATGGGTGCGTCGAAGAGGGCTGCCGAACTGGTTGCCCAAGACCTCAATCAACGCTTTGAGACACACTTCGTATCTGTTCGCTTCGGTAATGTGTTGGGTTCGGCAGGGTCTGTGGTGCCGATCTTTCGCAAGCAGATTGAAGAGGGTGGCCCGGTCACGGTCACTCACCCCGATATGGTTCGCTACTTCATGACCATTCCCGAGGCATCGCAACTTGTCGTTCAGGCGGGTGCGATCGGCCGGGGTGGCGAGATTTTCATCCTGGATATGGGCGAGCCGGTGCGTATTGTGGACATGGCCAAAGACATGATCACCCTGTGTGGGTTGAGACCTTACGAGGACATCGACATCGAGTTCACCGGGATGAGGCCCGGGGAAAAACTCTTTGAAGAACTGGAGACGGTGGGAGAAACGATCACCAAGACTCGCCACCCCAAGATCTTCATCGGCAAGATCAATACGTGGACCGACGCCGAAGGCGAGCCCGCACTCGAACGTTTCCGGGAGCTCTGTGATTTGGGAGACGAAGCCGAACTGCGGCGATTCTTTAATCAACTTCTGCCCGAGGCGAGGGTGTCGTTATCCGATTCTGAAGGATAGAGACGCTGGGGGGGCTCAATAACTGCTGATGGACCGACGTCTCCATCCTCCAGAATCGGAGGGTTTGAAAAAGGTCTCATTTTGATCGTGGAAGAACCCGGCCCACGGGAAACCGACTCATTGGGGCCGTAGGGGCACGGCGTGCCGTGTCCGATGTGTACCCCAATCCAACGAGCGCGCCCCTCCCGAGCCCGAGCCCGTTATCGTTTTCGTTACCGATCGGTCTCGATTGGGCGTGTGGATACACTCAACCCTTCGAGCGCGCCAAACCCGGTTAACGGCCGGCGGCCCCGGTCAACGGACGACGGTCAACGGCCATGGTCTCCGTCAATGGTCGATGGCTCCTGTCTTCGGTCCTGTTTCCCAGAGGGGGCGATGGTGTTTGAATCGACCTATATTGAGACAGTTGTTGACTGACTCAACCTTGCCGTCGTCGATAGTGACGGGCCTCGACGGAGGGGCGTATAATCAGGTCTTCGCGCTCTATGTCGTCAACGCATTACAGGCGGGGGGTGGCCAATGAAAACCAAAATCGTATTTGTTGTGCTGAGCCTGATGCTGGCGACCGGTTCGGGTGTCGCCGGGGAACTACACGTCCTGCCCGTGGTAGCCGACAACGTGCCGGGACGCAACAATAGCCTGTGGGATACCGAGGTGCGGATCGTCTCTCTCAATCCCGGCGAGGATCTGGTGGTCCGTCGGAAGTGGGTCTGCCTTGAGGGTGGCGGTTTTGAGGATGATCCCGCGACCGCGCCGGTGTGGCGTCTGAGTGACGAGATTTTTCATGAGAACTATAACTACCCGATCCTCATGGAAAACCGTCGGATTATCTTTCTCGATGGAGCTTCGCTTTTGCAGGGATCTGGAACGAATGTCGGGGCGGTCGCCTTGGAGATTGAGGGTTCAGCGGAGGTGTTTGCAAGGATCGCCAACGTCCGGGATGAGGCTGGTGAAGCCTGGGATCAATGGCATTCACCCTTTCAGCTGCTGGGAGG
>JAOZPW010000153.1 GCA_029932545.1 Thermoanaerobaculales bacterium
AATGAAGGCGCCCACCCGGTAGACCGCCAACAAGGCGAAGGTGAACATCAGCCTTCTCCGAAGATCGGGAATGGCAAAAATGTTGCGGAAACTTTCGATCACGACGCCACCGTCTCGCAGGTACCCCCTGCGGCCTCGATCTTGCTCCGTGCGGAGCCGGAGAATTTGTCGGCTACGATCGACAGCTTCTTGGAGAGATCACCGGTCGCCAAAATCTTGACCGGCTTCGGGCCACGACGAATCAGACCCTTTTCGACCAAGGTGGTCGGGTTGACTTCGTCTCCATCGGCAAAGAGCCGATCGAGATCCCGCAGGTTGACAACCTGGTAATCCACCCGGAACACGTTGAAGAAACCCCGTTTGGGAATTCGGCGAACCAGGGGCATCTGACCGCCCTCGAATCCGTACCGACGTGAATAACCACTCCGGGATTTCTGTCCCTTGTGGCCCCTGCCGGCGGTCTTACCGTTACCCGAACCCGGGCCGCGACCGACCCGCTTGCGAGGGCGCTTGGCGCCAGGCGCCGGACGAAGATTGTGCAATTCCATGGTCATGCCTCTACCTCCTCGACTGAAACCAGGTGCGAGACCTTGGTCACCATGCCGCGGATACAGGGATGATCGACCCGCGTAACGGTTCGACCGATTTTTCCCAACCCTAGGCCAATCAGGACCTTCTTCTGGCTTCCTGAATACCCGATCCCACTCTTGAATTGGGTGATTTTCAGCATCTTGTCGGCTTTCTTCTTTGTCGCAGTCATGATGAATCACCCCTTTCTACCGTCTCCTCAGGAGCATCGGCGACCTCGGCGGCGGGCTCTTCAGCTACGGCTTCTTCTACCGGCGCTTTCACTTCTTTCGGCTCTTCGGCCACGGCCTCTTCGACAGGAGTTACCACCTCGGCAGGAGCTTCGGCCGGCACGGCGACGACTGCGGGTGAGGCAGCCTCGACCGATCCACCACCGATTTCGACGCCCCTCAGGCGCTGGACCTGTTCAGCAGTCATCAACTGTCCCAAGGCATCGAAGGTCGCCCGGACGACGTTAAACGGATTCCGGCTGCCAACAATCTTGGTCAAGACGTCTTGAATACCCGCTGATTCCATGACCGCACGTACTCCGCCACCAGCGATCACTCCCGTTCCGGGAGAAGCCGGACGCAACAAAACGCGTGTGCCGCCCCAGCGTCCCCACACCAGATGAGGAACGGTTCCACCGACCATCGGCACACGAACCATGAACCGCTTGGCCCGCTCGGAGGCCTTTTGAATCGCCGGCGGCACCTCTCGGGCCTTGCCGGTACCGTAGCCCACTTTGCCTTCACCATCACCGGTAACGACAACGGCCGAAAAGGAAAAGTTCTTACCACCCTTGACAACCTTGGCTACCCGGTTGATGTGGACGACTGTTTCTGCCTGTTCAGTCTCTCGGTTGATCATCATCGCATCCCCTAAAACTTCAGGCCGGCTTCACGAGCCGCCTCGGCCATCGCACGAACGACTCCGTGATAGTTGAATCCACCGCGATCGAAAACCACGGCCTCGAAGCCCTTCTCCTTGGCACGCTCTGCGATGACCTTGCCGACCAACTTGGCCGACTCGGAATTTCCGCAATGAGACGCGCTTCCGGATACATCCTTTTCCTGACTAGAGGCGGAAGCCAGGGTGGTTCCGGCCTCGTCGTCAATGACCTGCGCATAAACGTGGCGCAGGCTGCGATACACCGCGAGACGCGGCCTTGCGGCCGTCCCCTGAACGGTGCTCCGATACCGACGCCTGATCCTGGCACGACGTTGTTTACGGTCTTTGATGCGGCTCATACTGTAGCCCCCTGCTTCCCGGCCTTGATCTTGACGTATTCGCCGACATACCGGATACCCTTGCCCTTGTATGGCTCTGGCGGCCGAAGTGACCGAATATCCGCCGCGATCTGACCGACTTGCTGACGGTCGATACCGCTGACAACGATCCGGTTGGCCTTGCCGTCCACCTCGATCTCGATGCCCTCGGGAATCGGGAAATCGATCGAATGGGAATAGCCGAGATTGAACACCACCGACTTAGACTGCTTCTCAGCGCGATAGCCGATACCGATGATGTCGAGTTCTTTCTTCCAACCCTCGGAAACGCCGGTTGCGGCATTGGCAATGAGGGCTCTGTTGAGACCATGGAAGGCACGGGTTTGCCGCTCTTCGTTGGTCCGACCAAGATTGATTTTGCCATCCTTGACCTCAGCGTCGATACCAGGCATCAGGTGGACCAGGATCGAGCCCTTGGGCCCCTTGATCTGGACTACGCCGTTGCCGACGTGTACGTCGACGCCGGAGGGAACCGGGATGGGCAGTTTTCCAATACGAGACATGGCGCCCTCCCTACCAGATCTCACACAGGATCTCGCCCCCAACGCGCAGGCCGCGAGCCTGTTCGTCGGTGATGACACCCCGATTAGTTGATATCAATGCGACACCGAGGCCGTTCCGAACCTTGGGCAGACTTTCGACACGGGTGTAGATTCTGCACCCCGGGGTCGAGACTCTGCGCAGGCCGTGAATCACCGGCTCACCGTCATCGGCATATTTGAGATAGACCCGAATCAGACCTTGCGGCCCTTCCTCAATCAGCTTGAAGGTCCGAATGAACCCTTCCTGCTTGAGGATCTTGGCAATCTCGACCTTGACCTTCGACGCCGGAAGATCCGCCCGGTCATGGCGCATCATGGTCGCGTTACGAATACGAGTCAGCATGTCGGCAATGGGATCGGTCATAGTCATGGTCGCCCCCTTTACCAGCTGGCCTTGGTCACGCCCGGGAGGTAACCCTCCAGGGCCAGTTCACGAAAACACACGCGACAAAGATTGAACTTGCGCATGTAACCACGAGGCCTGCCACAACGGCGGCAACGATTACGGTGCCTGATTTTGAACTTCGGTTGCTTCAGGCTCTTTGCGATGGATGCCTTGCGTGCCACGGTCTGCCTCCCTACCGATTGGCGAACGGCATCCCGAGACCGGCCAGCAGCGAACGCGCCTGGTCATCGGTGGGAGCCGAGGTTGTGATAGTGATATTCATTCCCATGGTGCCTTCGACCTTTTCGTAGTCGACCTCAGGAAAGATCAGAATGTCGCGGACACCCAACGTGTAATTGCCGCGACCATCAAACGCACCGGGGTTGACCCCTCTGAAGTCACGGACACGAGGCAGACCGATACTGATCAAACGGTCAAGGAACTCGTACATCCGTTCTCTCCGAAGAGTGACCTTGGCACCGACCGGCATGCCCTCACGAAGCTTGAACGCCGCAATGCTCTTGCGGGCACGCCGCATGACCGGCTTTTGCCCAGTGATGCACGTCAGTTGCTCCAGTGCCACGTCCAGGAGCTTGGCGTTCCGGGACGCCTCACCGACACCGATGTTGCAGGTGATCTTTTCGACCCGTGGTACCTGCATGGGGTTGGTGAGTCCGAACTCCTTTTGGAGATCGGCAAACACCGATTCACGATATTTCTCATGTAAGCGCGCCATCGTCCCTCCTAACGGTCGAGAATCGCGCCGTCGACCTGTGCGACTCGGACCTTCCGTCCGTCGTCGAGAATTTTGTATCCGACACGGGTTTTCTTCCCAGTGTCGGGCGAAACAACCATTACATTGGAGACGTGGATTGCGCCCTCGCGCTCAACGATACCGCCTTGGATGCGCTTTTGAGGGTTGGGCCGAGTGTGGCGTTTGATCATATGAACGCCCTCCACCACGATCCGCTCACGGTCGCTGTCCACCTTGAGCACCTTGCCCGTCCGTCCGGCATCCTTGCCGGCTATGACTTCCACAGTGTCGCCTTTTTTGACCTTCATCTCGGCCTCCTAGAGCACTTCGGGGGCCAGGGAGACGATCTTCATGAACTTTCGTTCACGAAGCTCTCGGGCCACGGGACCGAAGACGCGTGTTCCTACCGGCTCACGCTCGGCGTTGACAATCACGGCAGCGTTATCGTCGAACCTGATGTAGGAGCCGTCTCTCCGGCGGGTTGCAAATCGTGTGCGGACCAAAACAGCCTTGACGACCGCGCCCTTTTCGATCTCCGAATTCGGCACAGCCTCTTTGACGGAACAGACGACGATGTCGCCGATTCCGGCGTACCGAGGGGCCGCCGATCCACCGATCTGACGAATAGCCTTCAACCGGCGGGCGCCGGAGTTGTCAGCCACGTTTATCATAGTTCCCATCTGAATCATGGTCTTCTCCCCCGCCTACTGCGCGCGCTCGATGACGTGTCGAACCCGCCAACGTTTCCGTTTGGACAGAGGACGACATTCCTCGATCAGCACACGGTCACCACGATTGCAGGTGTTCTCCTCGTCATGGGCCATAAACTTGGTGCTGGTTCGTGAAAATTTTCGGTAGAGCGGATGCATCACAAGGCTCTCAACCTTCACGACCACCGACTTGTTGGCCTCATTTGTCAGCACAATACCCACCTTGGTGGTCTTGCGCCCGGTCTTCCTGACGTCAGCCATGGCTCGCCTCCTGTGCCCGGTTTTCACCCATCACGGTCAGCACACGGGCGATATCCCTGCGGACCTCACGAATCTTGATTGGGTTTTCGATCTGCCCCGTCGATTTCTGGAACCGCAGTTTAAAAAGCTGCTCCTCGAGGTCTCCAAGGGTCTTGTTCAACTCGGGCATCGAACGGTCTCGAAGTTCTTTGGCGTTCATTCCGAGCCTCCCCTGGTGATGAATCGGGTCTTGATCGGCAGCTTGTGAGCCGCCAACCGCATGGCCTCCTTGGCCACATCCGCCGGGACACCTTCCATCTCATAGAGAATCCGGGTGGGTTTGACGACGGCCACCCACTCTTCGGGATTACCTTTACCCTTACCCATGCGGGTTTCCAGGGGCTTTTTGGTGATCGGCTTGTCCGGGAACACACGGATCCAGATTTTACCGCCGCGTTTGACATGACGGGTCATCGCGATACGGGCAGCCTCAATCTGTCGAGCGGTCAGCCACCCTGGCTCCAACGCCTGCAGCGCATAATCCCCGAAGGCTACGTAATTGCCTTTACGGGCAATGCCTTTGATCTTGCCTCGCTGTTGCTTGCGATGCTTTACCTTCTTGGGCATCAACATGGTTCAGCTCCTCATTTCGCCGCACGGTTGCGGTTTCGGGCCCGGTGCCGCTCTCCGCGGTAGACCCAACACTTGACGCCAATGACACCGAAGGTCGTATAGGCAGTCACAAAGCCGTAGTCGATATCGGCTTTCAGCGTATGTAGGGGCAGTCGGCCCTGCTGATACCACTCGGCCCTGGCGATCTCTGCACCGTTAAGCCGACCGGCACACCGGATCTTGATGCCCTGCGCACCAAAGCGAAGCGCATTTTCAATCGCCCGGCGCATAGCCCGGCGGAATGCGATCCGACGCTCAAGTTGACGTGCGACATTGCCGGCGATCAAATGAGCGTCAATTTCCGGACGCTGGATCTCCTGGATATTGATGTGGATATCCTGGCCGTAGCGGCGCATCATGTCGTCCCGCAGCTTGTCCACCTCGGCACCTTTGCGACCGATGATGATCCCGGGCCGGCCCGACAAGATATTCACACGCAACTTGTTGGCCGTGCGCTCGATGTCGATGGCTGAAACCGCGGCATTGGCAAGGCGTTCCCGAAGGAAATCCCTCAGCTGCAGATCTTCATGCAGGAGGTTCGCATACTCTTTCCCCTCGGCATACCAGCGCGAACGCCACGTATTGTTGTATCCCAGACGGAAACCGTAGGGGTGTGTTTTTTGTCCCACTTCGTCCTCCTTAACGCTCGCGCACGTCAAGTTCCACGGTGACGTGGCACATGCGCTTCAGGATCCGGTGCATTTGCACCACTTTCGAAGCCGGGCGACCCCTCTTCATGCTGGGCCCGCCATCGACCGTAATCCTGGAAATAAACACCTTGTCGACATCCACACCGGGCTGGCTCTGTTCCAGATTGGCCAGAGCCGACCGGACCAGCTTTTCCACGTCGCGCGCCGCGTACTTTGGACTCAGCTGAAGAGACGTCAGGGCGGGTTCGATCGATTTGCCACGAACGAGGTCCGCGACCAACCGCACTTTTCGCGGCGACGAACGATAATACCTGAGTTGAGCTCGTGCTGCCATCATTCCTCCTACCGAGCGCCTTTTTCTTTTCTGCCGGCTGCGTGACTACGGAAGGTCCGAGTCGGAGCAAATTCACCCAACTTGTGACCCACCATGTTTTCCGTCACGAAGACGGGAACGAATTTATGACCGTTGTGAACGGCGATGGTGGATCCCACCATCATCGGCGTGATCGTCGAACGACGTGACCAGGTCTTGATGACCTTTCGGTCATCTGCCGAAGTCACGGCTTCGATCTTCTTCATCAGATGATCGTCAATGAACGGGCCTTTTCGGATCGATCGAGTCATCTTTCTCTCCCTACTTCTTCCGACGCGAAACGATCAGACGGTCCGAAGACTTCCGACCACGCGTCTTGGCGCCCTTGGTGGGCTTACCCCATGGAGTCACCGGATGGTGCCCCTTGTTCCGGCCCTCACCACCGCCATGGGGGTGGTCCACCGGGTTCATAGCAGTTCCGCGTGTCTGGGGGCGGATGCCCTTCCAACGAGAGCGTCCAGCCTTACCGATGGTAAGGTTTGACTGCTCGGAGTTCCCTACCTGCCCGATCGTGGCCATACACGAGGCCAGGACCATCCGCATCTCACCGGAGGGCATGCGAAGGGTGGCGTACTTGCCTTCCTTGGCCATGATCTGAGCGGAGGCGCCTGCCGAACGCACCATCTGGCCGCCCTTACCCGGCTTCAACTCCACGTTGTGAACCTGGGTTCCCAGTGGGATGCTCCGCAGAGGCATGGCATTACCCTGCCGTACCTCGACCTTTTCTCCGGCGACGACCATGTCGCCGACCTTGATGCCCTCGGGGGCAAGAATGTAGCGCTTTTCGCCATCGAGGTAATGCAACAAGGCGATGAAGGACGTACGATTGGGATCGTACTCGACCGTTGCGATCTTGGCGGGAACGTCAAACTTGTCCCGCTTGAAGTCGATGATCCGGTAACGCCGCTTGTGACCACCGCCCCGATGACGGGATGTGACGTGGCCATCACTGTTACGACCGGAGGACCGCTTCTTGCCCTTCGTTAGTTTTTTCAACGGGGTCGATGTCGTCAACTCTGCAAAATCGAGCGAGGTGACGAAACGGCGGCCCGGGGATGTCGGTTTGTAATTGCGAATACCCATGCTCGACTCCTCAGATTGCCTCGAAGAACTCAGGCGTTTTTTCGCCTTCCGCCAATTTCACATAGGCCTTGCGAACCATCTTTCGATGACTGACGACTCGGCCGTAGCGAAGTTGAGGCTTGCCCTTCCGGTTGACGATCCGTACGCCGGAAACCCTGACGTCAAAGAGGTCTTCGACGGCATTCCGCACCTGGATCTTGTTGGCACGGCGGTCAACCTCGAAGCAGATTGTATTCTCACGTTCCTGCATCAAGGTGGTCTTTTCAGTAATGATCGGCCTCAAGATGATCTCGCGCGATTTCATGAGAGCACCTCCACGAGAGAACGAACCGACCCTTCAGTCGCTACGATCCATCGGTGGTTGAGCACCTCGTATGTATTGAGCGACCGTGCATCGATCATCTTCAATTCCGGACGATTCCGGCTGGCGAGGTCCAAGTTGATGTTCTCGATACCGTCGACGAGCAGGACTTTTTCACCTTGAATGCCGAGGGTCTCGAGCTGTTTCATGAAGTCCTTGGTCTTGGGCCCGTCCAACTCCATCGTGTCGAGCACGAGGATCCGGCCTTCCGCCAAACGCTGGCTCAGAACACCTCTGAGCGCCGCCCGCCGGGCCTTCTTGTTGACCTTCATGACATAGGAACGAGGGCGCGGCCCGTGAACGATTCCACCGGAACGCCACAGAGGGGAACGGCGATGTCCGGCACGCGCTCGCCCGGTGTGCTTCTGCTTCCAGGGCTTGGCGCCGGTACCGGCAACCTCTCCACGTTCCTTGGTCTTGTGGGTTCCACGACGACAACTGGCAAGGTAGGCCCTGACGACCTCCCAAACCAGGTGCTCGTTGACCTCACGCGCGAATACGCTCTCCGGCACGTCGATTTCGCCGACGATCTTGTTGGTCCAGTTCTTCATTTCTATCTTCATAGCGCCCACCTCAACCCTGAACCTTGACGATACGAATGTAGGAGTTCCGGGCACCGGGTACGCCACCTTTGAGGAACAAGAGGTTGCGGTCGAGATCGACCTTGACCACCTTGACGTTCTTCACTGTGATGCGTTTATTACCCATCTGCCCAGGCATCTTGACGCCCTTGAACACCTTGGACGGCCAGGCCGACTGACCAATCGAACCAGGCTTCCGGTGCCAACCGGAACCGTGGCTCGCCTGACCACCCGCGTGACCATGGCGCTTCATCACGCCCTGGAAACCACGCCCCTTGGACTTGGCAGTGACATTGACCTCTTCATCAACCGAGAAGATGTCCGCAAGCACCGAGTCGCCAGGTTTGCATTCACCATCCAGAGGAACCTCACCCAACATCCTGGTTGGGGGGACTCCGGCATCCTTGAAATGCCCTACGATCGGCTTGGAGGCATTACGGCGCGGTGACCGCTCCACCAGCCCAATCTGGACGGCTTCGTAGCCGTCTTTTTCGGCGTTCTTGATCTGTACAACGACACACGGCCCTGCCTCGACGACCGTGACAGGCACGACGCGCCCATCGTCATCGAAGATCTGGGTCATGCCCACTTTCTTTCCGAGGATTCCGCGTACCATCTTCGGCCTCCCCCTAAGCCCCGTAGGCTTTAATCTCGACGTCCACACCAGCCGGCAACTCCAGCTTCATCAGGGCGTCGATGGTCTGTTGGGTCGGCTCGAGAATATCCAGCAATCGCTTGTGCGTGCGGATCTCGAACTGCTCACGACTCTTCTTGTTCACATGAGGCGAACGCAGCACGGTAAATCGCTGAATGTGGGTCGGCAACGGAATGGGCCCGGCGATTCTGGCGCCGGTACGTTGCGCGGTGTCGACGATCTCCGTCGCCGACTGATCCAGCAACCGATAATCGTAGGCTTTCAGGCGAATGCGGATCTTTTCACTGGCCATACTTTACTCCAGGATCTCGGTGATTGCGCCGGCGCCAACAGTGCGCCCACCTTCACGGATCGCGAAACGCAGTCCGACTTCCATGGCGATGGGGGTCAACAACT
>JAOZPW010000154.1 GCA_029932545.1 Thermoanaerobaculales bacterium
GATGCGCATCGGAAGACTGACAATCAACAGACAGACACTGGTTCTCCTCTGGGACCTCTTCATGGTCTGGATGGCGGTGGTCAACCTGTCCCTCATCCTCTTCGACATGACCTACCTCTGGCTCCGTCCCTATTATTTCCAATACATCCCGGTGGTCACCCGAATTTACGATCCCGTCCTGGGCATCGAACCCCACCCTCTGACCGAGGAACTTTCGACCGAAGCGACAGACGCCGAGGATCTGCTCCTGCTGGACGCCACATCGCCCGGGCTGGAACAACGGCTGGATGATCTGGCCGCTCTGACGACCCGGGTTGTCTCCGAGAACGTCTTCGACCGGTCAGGACAACGCCGATCGACCATCATCATCGCCCAGATTATCGCCACCGAGGCGGGATCTCCAACTACCGACTTGATCCAGCCCAAAAAACTGGATGAAGTCGCCCACAACTTCTGGTCGGGAGGCCCCGATCTCCTCCGCCACCGGTTCAACCTCTTCGATACCGAGATCAGGCCCCTACTCAAGGGAAACTTCTACCGGGAATACAGCCGTGCGGGTCATCTTACCGATTACTTCTGGATCATCGACCTCCCCTTTCTGATGCTCTTCTGGATCGAGTTCATCATTCGCTGGTCCCTGGCCCTCAAAAGAAAAACCCACGCACAATGGTTCTTCTTTCCGATCTTCAACTGGTATGACGTGCTCGGCCTGATTCCCATGCAGGCCTTTCGCCCCTTCCGCCTCTTACGCGCGGTGTCGATGTACATGCGCCTCCGCCGTAGCGAGCTCTCGTCGGTCGGCAAGGACTTCGCCACACGAACCGTCGAGTACATCTCCAATATCATCACCGAGGAGGTCTCCGACCGGGTGGCAATCCGTATTCTGGACGATTACGCAGAGGAGATCAGCGACGGGACCCATCTGAGGATCATCGAAGCGACCATGGCCCCTCGCCGAGAAGAGATCGAAGAGGTTCTCGCCGAACATGTCCGGCTGTTGATGACCAATGAGGACACCCTGCGCTCCTTCGGTGACCTCCTCCGCCTCAACCTCGAACAGGCCGTGGAAAGTTCCAGCAGCCTCCACGCCGTACCCCTGCCCAATGCCATCCTCAAACCCGTCGTCCGAGTAGTGGGCGAGATTATCCTCAATACAACCCTGGAAACAATCCAGGCAACCCTGGACTCAGAAGAGGGCGCCGAGAGTCTCCGGGAACTCTCCGCATCGATCGTCGACTCAGTCCTGAGAAGCCCAGTCCTGGGAGAAACAACCACCCTGGTAGAGGAGATCACCCTGCATGTCATCGAACACATGAAAGAGACCGTTTCAGTCAAGAAGTGGGCCCTGTCTGAGGAGGAGAAGGCGGAGCGGAATGAACAAAAACACAATTGAACCGCAAAGTGCGGGAAGAACGCAAAGAAAACGCAAGGATTGAGTTCTATCGAACCAGTTCTGGAGGTTCCAATGAAACGGTTCAGGCCCATCATCGATCAGGCGGGAGTGCCTGGGACCTTCTGGCTCATTGGCATCACGTGTTTGGGACCACTCACCGTTTGGGCCGAACCACCAACCTGGGATGACATCGCCTCGAAGATCTACCTGAACTTCGAACACATCGCGGTTCCGGCTGTTCACGGGGACGATTACGCGGGCGGAATCTGGGCCTTCGATCCGACCACACTGGAAGGCCGGCGAGTCCGACAATTCGATGCAGAATCCTGTACCGTCGGGAACCAACCCTATCTCGGCCAGGACCTCCACCTGGAGACCGAAAATGGTCTGCTGGTCATCCAGACCTGGCCGACGGAACTGCGGTTCGAACCTGGGACATGGCGCCTGATCGGGCGCTGGCCGACAACGCCTGCGGAGACACTCCTGACAAACTCGTTTCACGACCCTGAGGCTGCAACCCAGATCGGATGGACTCTCCAGGGGCCCATGTTGGACGAGAGCGACCTCGAAGGATCGGGGTTCGAGCCTGGAATCTTCGGACTGGCAACGTGTATCCGGTCCATCATCACCGCCGCCTCGTCGGACTTCAAGTCGCTCTTCTTTTACCCATGCGCTGGCTTCGAACCCATTCAAGGGAACGACCCGGTTGTAAGCGACGGCCCGTTGTAGATGCGAAGTCCGATTTCACCCCCGGACCCCTACGACGCAGAGCTGGTCCGGGATCTCCCGGAGGACGCCTACTACTTCACCCCGGCCCAGATCAGCTGGGACAGAGAACGCAAGGGATTCTGGTACCCGGTCCTGTACGACGATGCCGCCGTGTCCTTTTCGTTGTTTCCGGCACGAGAGGCGCAGATCTTCGAGCCGGAATTCGACCTTGACCTCGACCTCGGGATCCCTCCGAATCACTACCTCGACCTTGATCTCCTGTATTTTGATTCCAACTCTCAGGTCCTGCTGGGACATGGCCTCGTCAGGAATTCCGACAACCCAACCGACGCCTACACCCTCTCCTTCCTGGCGGATGCCACGGATCTGGACCCTCTGTTCGCCCTACCGAAGAACACACGGAACCACGACCTGATTGAGAACCCCTTCTCATCATGGCTCCCGAAGTTCACGATGGTGCCACCCGGATACTGCCCGGCCGAGGATGTTGCACTCATCGATGCAACCCCTGTCTCCGCCACATCCTTCAGGCAGTCCCCGGAGATGCACGAACAACTGATTCCCGTTATTGCCGAGGTCGAAGGGCGGCACGGCACGTTCTGGTCCACGGACATCTGGCTCTTCAATCCCTCGGACGAGGCGACCACGGTCCATCTGCGCCGTCTCAGCAATGACGTGGAAACGACGTTGACCCTCGGACCGCGGGCCTCAACTCATATTCCCAACGTGCTTTCCTGGGTCGGAGGCGGCCAGACCGGCGACGGCGCCACCCACGACGCCCTGTATGTCTCGGCTCCGTTCCGCTTCGGGGAGCATCTCCGCATCGACGGCAAGATTTGGACCGAAAAACCAGACACCGGCGGGACCTTCGGGCATGCACTTCAAGCCGTACCCGCGCCTTACGGCTATTCCAATCACGCACAGTACGCCATGGCCTTCAACGGGGAACTGGCAAGCGTGCAACCGCCTTTTCAGCGCTACGCCGCTTTTCTGCAGCTTGACACCAAAGTTTCTGGCCAGTTCCGGCACAACATCGGCATCGTCAACCCTTACGAGGAGGTCCTCGAGATCGCCCTGATGTGGGGCTATGACGACGAGGTGGTCACCGCCTGGCAGCTCTGGGGGCCCCCGAACGGCTTTCCCGAGGAGGCAAGGGTCTTGCTGCAGATTCCTCCGAAGCAGATCAGGATCTACGACATCGAGGCCCTCTTCCCGGAGGAAATCTCGGGAACCTGGCCCGCGAAGGTCGGCGTTCTTGGACAGAGGCCCGCTCCGATCTGGTTCTCGATGATCGACGAGACGACCCAGGACGCAACCTTCGTCCCGTACACGAACTACCAACTGCCGGCTCTCCACTATGATGAGCGACAACCGATGGATGGAACCTGCGTCGACTTCTTGGACTACGATCGCTCCTATCGGCTAGCGCTGCCCACCGTCGCCCACACGCCGGGTGTCAATGCGAGTCGGTGGACGACAACACTCTACGGTTACATGCAACCGGACCCATCGGAATATCCCTCGGGACCAATTGCCGCTCTCCATCTCGGGCCTGAAGACGTCTGTTCAGACGGACAGCCCCAATACGTGCCTGGAGTGATGGGATCCGATCCCGAAATCTGGAGTCAATACAGCCAAGAGAACGACCTCGGACATGAGCCGGGCTACTACCGATGCGTCCACCCCGATGTCGTCCGAAGTTTCTCGGGGTGTGAGAACGCCACAAGAGTCCTAGGTGGTTTGGAAATCGTCACCGGTTCGTGGTTCTCCGGCTTTTCCCGGACTTTCACCACCCGTAACGATGGTGGAACCTTCGGCAGTATGCTTCCCCTCTATCCCGCCGGCGGCTGGCCGATTCAGCATTTTGCAGGCATTGAGATCTCCCCCGACACCCGCATCAACCTGGGCTTTTTCAACGGCGATCATGATCACGACATCATCCATCGGATCAGTCTGTACGATGCCTCGGGCGGGCTGACGGCTGAGCGGGAGTTTGTGCTCAACTCCCTGGATTCCCGGCAGATGGAGATTCATGACTTTTCCCCGGGCGTCGATCTGGCTGAGGGTACCTACGGACTGACGGTCATGCCCCTTGATGGCGTCGAAGTCGACGGCACACCGTTTCAGGGTCACTCCTGGGCCTACGTCTCCATCATCGACAACCGAACCAACGACCCGGTCAACCTCTGGTAGGCGCCCTACCAGATGACCGGCGCCGGATAGGCCGAGATCTGGTGATCCGGGGTAACGATCGTCATGCCGTTGAGTATTGCCTGGGAAACCAAACCACGATCGAAAGGGTCGCGGTGGAGGGCCGGCAGCTGTGCATCATGTGCCGCAGCCATTTCGTCCGACGAATTGCATGCGGCCCTTTGGGCCGGAATGCAAAGCCGTTCAATAGAAAAGCCCCCCCGAAACCGGGAGGGCTGAACAGCTAATTGCTAACTGCTAATTGCTAACAGCTGATCGCTTAACCAAGCATCTCGTCGACCGAGTTGCAGGTCTTCTGCACTGCGTTGACGGAGTTGGCGAAGGCTGCTTTCTCTTCGTCGGTCAGGTCCAATTCGAGAACCTCTTCGATGCCGTTCTTGCCCAGAATCGCCGGCACGCCGACAAAAAGACCGTTGACACCATACTCGCCCTCGAGCTTGGCGCTCACGGGCATAATCTTGCGTTTGTCGAAGGCAATGGCCTCGGCCATTTCCAGGGCCGACCACGCCGGTGAAGCAAAAGCCGAACCGATGCCCAACAGACCGACGACCTCGCCGCCGGCCTTGCGGGTGCGGGTCTCGATGGCAGCCAAGGTTTCGGCGTCAAGGAATTTTTCGACCGGGATACCGGCAATCAGGCAGGAGGAACGCACGGGAACCATCGTGTCACCGTGGCCGCCCAGGACCATCGCGTTGACATTATCCACCGACACGTTGGCTGCCTCGGCGATGAAGTAGCAGTAGCGGGAGGAATCCAAGACACCGGCCATGCCGACCAGCTTGTTCTTGGCGGGGTTGAGACGGTTATCCAGGGTGTAGACGATGGCATCCAGAGGATTGGCGATAGAAATGATCATCGCGTCCGGACACTGGGCTGCGATCCCGTCGGCCACCTGTTTGGTCACCTTGAGGTTGATCGACAGCAGTTCTTCCCGGGACGGGAACGTCCCGTCCGGACGGGCCTTGCGCGGCACACCGGCGGTGTTGATCACCATGTCGGCGCCGGCCAGGGCGCTGTAGTCCTTTGATCCGTAGCAGCGTACATCCATACGCAATACCGGAGTCGCCTCGGCGATATCCAGGCACTTTCCTCCGGCGATCGTCTGCTTGGCGGTCGTCGCCTGCCGCTCCGCCGGATCGTCAGGGTTGACGAAGGGCGCCGGATCAACCAATCCAACCTCACGAGCCAATCCGCGGCGCACGATTTCCTGCACCAAGACCCCACCAATATTGCCTCCACCAATGACACCAATCTTGTTCAGCATCTCTTTCTCCTCTCAGTCGTACAGGCCCGGCACCACCGGCGACAAACCAGTTGTGAAAAATTGCACGAGCCGCATTCCATAGGATACCACTATTGTGTCGCAGTGAGACGATGGTTGAGCAAGGATGGGAATGAATGCCCGGAAATTTCAGGTCGGCGCTGGGCAATTCGTCGAACGAATTGCATGGGAACACAGGATTTTCTCGAGCAAGCCGGGAGAATATTCAAAGGTGGATCTTCAGATTTTTTTGACTGCTTGCCATTCGAAGGACTCTCGAACGTTATGATCTACTGTGGCAATATGCCCGATGACTGGAGTAGAATTTCGAATGAACGCTACGGCTTTTACAAATCGATTCGACAGGAGAACTCGATGACCAACAACATCATTTTCAGGAAGATGAAGATTGCCCTGACACTGGATGCCGACGAGACGCTGGAAATACTCGCCCTTGCCGATATGCGCCTCAGTAAACACAAAATGAAACTGAAGAAGGATGGGGAACACTCATTTGCAGCAAACTGACGATGAAAAATGATGAAATAAAACGGCTGATTGCCTGGCTCCGGACCAGGGTGAACCTTGCCAAGGGCGGGGATGAGATCACGATCATTTTCGACGAACCCGGCGCTGGCGATTTCCCGAGCCATGGATTCGATCAGGATGTGATCGGCCTGACACTCGAGCGGGAATGGTGGGCCGAAATGGCGACGGACATCGTCGAGACCCCAACGTTTGCAGAGCCTGACCAGTCCGCTGAGCAGGTTTTGGCGTATGCCCGGGACGTGGTTTCCGAGTACGTTCGCAAACGACTCGGCACCTGACAGACCGAGGGCTGAGCACCTGCGGAAGGGTTCCATGTGTGCAGCGCTGGATCCCGAGGGCTGCCATCCCACCAAACGGAGTGTCCCCTTTGTCTTGGGAAATGACCGAGCTGGAGTGGCGAAGGCACTCCAGAGGGCCGGGGGAGAATCATTGTCAGAGCGACATTTCCCCCGCCTCAAACCACTGGGCCAACCGTTCAAACCCCTCGTCCAGGCTGACGGCGGGTTCGTAGCCCAGATCACGCCGGGCAGCCGAGATGTCGAACCAGTGGGCGGTTCCCAGCTGGCGGGCCAGAAAGGCCGTCATCATCGGTTCTTTTGAAGGAGCAAACAGGCGATGGACCATTTCCAGCGTCCTTCCGGCGGCAATAGCAACACCCATCGGAACAGATTTATCAACCGGCGGCAGACCCGCAGCCCCGACCATGCGATCGATAATTTCTTTGATGGGCCTGGGTTCCCCGTTGGTAATGAAGTACGCCTTCCCGCAACAGTCGGCACCTGATTTCAGGCTGTCAAAGGCATCAAGATGCGCGTCGGCCGCGTTGTCGATGTAGATGGTATCGACCAGATTGGCGCCGTCACCGACCAGTTTGAGTTTGCCCGAACGAGCCCGCCCCACAATCTTGGGCACCAGATGATTGTCCTCCGGGCCCCAGATCAAATGCGGCCTCAAGACCACCGTTATCAAATCAGCGCCGTTTGCGGCCAAAACCATCTGCTCGGCCATCGCCTTGGTCTCGGGATAGGGCGCCTCAAAGTGATCCGGATATGGCAGGCTCTCGTCTCCACCCTCGATTGCCTCGCCACCGTGAACAACCGAAGGACTCGACGTGTAGATCAGCCGCCTTACACCATGCTGTGAACACGCAGCCAGAACATTTTCGGTCCCTTTGACATTTGCGTCGAAATACTCGGAATACGCCCCCCACACACCGGCCTTGGCGCCGACGTGGAAGACGACATCACAGCCCTTGACAGCTATCGCAACCGCTTCGGAATCCGCCAGATCGCCGTTGAAACACTCAACTCCGTCAGCTTCCAGTTCTGGATAGTTACCCCTGCTGAAGGAACGAACGGACATGCCGCGCTCCAGCAAGCGCTTGACGATCGCCTTGCCCAGGAACCCCCCGCCCCCGGTCACCAATGCCGTCGTCATGATCCCACCACTGCCGGCTTACCGCCCAGTTTCTTCGCCGCCCACGACGCCAGCAACGCCCGGTTGATCTTGGCGTTGTGGCGAATGTCGACGGGGAAAGCCTTGTGAAAGAGGACCTCGGTGATCGCCTCCGTATGCCCGTGCTGCTTGCCCAATTCCAGCAACTCTCCTCTGACTGTCACGGGGTCGGGTCGAGTCCCATCCCGATCCAGTTCCACCACCAGGATTGGCTCGACTTCCCCATTTCGCTCTATCCCGACAAGAGCCGTCCTGAACACCGCCGGGTGGGCATTGAAAACTCCCTCGCACGGTACGGTGAAGTAGATCCGATCCTTTGCAATGACACGGTGAGCCTTGCGGCCGCAGAACCACAAGCGGCCCTGATCGTCGAAATAACCCAGGTCCCCCATCCGGTGGCGGATCGCTTCGCCATCAGAAATCTTTCCCTTGGCGGTGTGCTCCGGTGCCTCGAAGTAATCCAACGTCACCTGAGGCCCCTTGACGACGATCTCTCCGATAACTCCTTGTTCGACACACAGGCTCTCGTGCCAGCGCTCGATTGGCTCGTCCGTCGTGGCGATCACCCGGACCTCGGCCGACGGGACCGGCAGGCCGACACAGGTGCCCTTCCCCTCGTCGGTGCCATGGCGGGTCTCCGAAAGGATCTCGTCACTTCCAATCGAGGCGACGGGCAGACTTTCGGTCGCGCCGTACGGCGTGAAGATCTGCCCCCCCTCGTCCATCATTGAGACAAAACGCTCGATGATCCGGGGCGCCACCGGGGCCCCAGCGGAAATCACGCGCCGCATTGTCGGCAGCTTAACGCCGTTGGCCGCCCCCCAGCGCCCGACGGTATCCAACAACGCCGGTGACCCGAACATCGTCGTCACGCCGTACTCCTTGATCGGCCCGATAATCTTTTCGGGATTGGCCTTTGCGGGGTGAGTCGGGTCCATCTCGGGGATCACCGTCGTCATGCCCAGGGCGGGATCAAACAGGGCAAAGAGCGGAAAAGTCGGCAGATTGACCTCTCCGGGCTCAAAACCGTAGACCTCTCGAAGGGCATCGATCTGCGCAGAGAAATTTCCGTGCCGATAGACAACACCCTTTGGTGGACCGGTGCTGCCGGAGGTGAAGACGACTGCCGCTTCCTCGTCTAAGGCCGACACCGGCACCACGGAACCTTCAATATCGCCGTCTCCCAATCGCTCGATCTGCTGCAACAGATGACCGCCCCAGAACAAACGGGGGCCGACGGTCACGAAGGTCTTGAGGCTCCCCCTCCCCCAGCCGAGCAGCACCCGCGCCACATGGGCCTTGGTGATGCCGATGAAAGCTTCCGGCCGCGCCCGTTCGAGGCAGCTCTTCATGTTTTTGATGCCGATGCCTGGGTCGATCAGTACCGGTATCGCGCCGCATTTGAAAAGAGCGAAGGCCAGCGCGAAAAGGTCCAGCCCCGGCTGGACCATCAAGGCCGCATGAACGCCCCGGCCAATGCCCGCCTTTTCCATGCCACGGGCAATCCGCGATGACCGGTCATCCAGCTGCTGGTATGTCAGGCTGCAGCCTTGCCGGCCCCACGGCACGATGATCGCCGTCGCGTCCGGCTGCCGCCGGGCCATGTCCACCAAATGAGCTGCAATGTTGAAAGTCTTCG
>JAOZPW010000155.1 GCA_029932545.1 Thermoanaerobaculales bacterium
TATCACCTTGCACACCTTCGGTCAGGCGATTGGAATGCCTGGCGACAGGCACACCCAACTCTTGCACCCGATCTGATCGACGCAAACTTTTCCGGAACCGACCTCCGCGGCCTGAACTTTGAAAAGGCCCATCTGCGAAACGTAGATTTTTCAGGCACCAATCTGGACGGCGCAAACCTGTGCCGGGCGACGATTGAGGGCGCGCGATTCGAGGGCGCCTCCCTGGCGGGTGCGATCCTCGACCACGTACACCTGGATTTCCTGGACCTTTCCGGCGTCCTGATGCTTGGGGCTTCCTTGGTAGGAGCCTCCTTCCGAGGCGTTGTCCTTTCAGAGGCCGATTTATCCAATGCCAATCTGGACAGGGCCCAATTGGAGAGCGCCATTCTTGATGGTGCAAACCTCTCAGGGGCCAGCATGGTCGGCGCCTCGCTTCGGGGCGCTCGTTTTGAAAAGACGACGATGAGGCGAATCAAGGCCGGTTCCTCGGTGCTCGAAGGGGTTGAACTCATCAACCTCGACCTCGAAGGAGCGGTCTTTACAAATGCCCAGGCCGACACCACCCAATTTAAAGGATCCAACCTCGAAGGTGCTGATTTCCGGGGCACAGCACTCCGAAATGCCAACTTCCACCTGGCTAATCTCACCAAGGCCAACCTCGACCAAGCTCAATGCGAGGGTGCCAGCTTCTCGCATGCCGACCTCTCTGATGCCTCTCTGGTTGAGACCAACCTTACTCAGGCAGACCTGCGACACTCAACCCTGTTACATGCCCAGTTGGAACGATGCGCCCTGTCCGGCGCAATACTCACGGAGATTGACTTCCGATCACCCAGAATCAGCGGTCTCTCTTTTGGTGGCGCAGATCTCCGAAAGGCAGTCTTCTCCAGGTGTCAACTTCGAGGATTGAACTTCAAAGAGGCAAAATTGGAAGACACCGACTTCCGCAACGCCAATCTGGAAGGAGCCGTTTTTCGCGGAGCAAACCTCAGCGGGGCGAACTTCAGACACGCCAATCTCAAACAGGCGGACCTTTCGGAGGTTCAGGCCGGGGGCGCCGACCTCTCCGGAACCAATCTGATTCTGGCCAAGGCCCAGGATGCGTTATTGGTCGGCGCCGACTTCCGTTTCACCGACGCCGTCGGCATCGACCTGGACCGGTCGGACATCCGGTGGGCCGACCTCCGGAACGCCGACTTCACCAAAGCTTCGATGATCTCGACCCGACTGTGGGGCGCCAAGATTCGAAAGACATCCCTTCCGGGCAATATGGGACATTGGAGAATTCTCCTGAAGATCAGCAGCATGCTCTCGGTCTTTTCAACCAAGACGGAAAAACGCAAGGTCGCCAAGGACCAGCGCCGAGTACAGGAAGTCGCCGAATTGGTCAGGGATCGTGAAAAGAGACGGCAAGAGCGATCCCACTGAAGGTCTGGGCGCGTACCGCTCGACATTCGTACACCCTTCGAGTGAGACTGCGTGATTAACAGAACTAAATACCGGAAGAAGAGGGCGGTTTGGGGGGGGGCCTCCGCCGCCCTTATGTTCATTGCGTTCGTAGGCAATGCCTTCGCCGAGGTACCGGCGGGCGACTACCTCAGCGGCCGACCGATACTCCGCATCGAATACCAGCAGTCGAACATCTTTGACACGTCGGATCCCTCAACCTCGTCCTGGCCCTACCGCCTGGCCAATGCTCTTCACGTCACCAGCCGCGAGGCCTTTATCCGATCGATGATCCTGTTTTCCGAGGGAGAGCCATGGGACCCGGTGATCGCAGCGGAAAGCGCTCGAATCCTCCGATCTCTGGACTTCCTCAACCCGGTCTTTATCGAAGCTCGCCCCGAAAGCGAAGGGGTCGTCGTCAGCATTCGGACCCACGACCAATGGACCCTTCAGCTCGGGGCAAAATTCGGCATCCAGGGTTCAAGGAAAAACTATTCCGTCAAGTTTGAAGAGGAGAACTTCCTCGGTTGGGGACGCGGCATAACTCTGGAATACCGGAAGGATCATGAACGATCGACCTGGACCTACATCTATTCCGATCCCAACCTCTTCGGATCACGTTGGCGCGGGCGAGTCCTCTTTGCAGACGCTTCCGACGGCCATCGCGAGGAGGTCTTGGCCGAACGCCCCTTCTTCTCTCTGGCAACACCAAAGGCGTGGGGCGGGGAGTGGAAAAACTGGCGTCAGATCGAATACCTGTACGGCGATGGAAACCAGGTTGCCGGTGGACACCGCGACTTCCGTCTTCTCCGACTATGGTGGGGCACGCGTCTCCCAGCGCCCGAGAAGACGGTTCGCCGCCTCAGCGCAGGTTTTCACCTCGATGACCGGAAGTTCTCAGACTGGTACAGGGAGTCCTCGCCGGCCCCATTTCCTACCCCCGACAACGTCAAGATCAGTGGGCCCCGCCTGGACTTTGAACAGTCGGAGGACCGCTACGAGGTGCTCAGCGGCTTTCGCGGGTGGTCCGCCCAGGAAGATATCGCTTTCGGCAACACTCTCAGGGCAGGCGTTACGTTCTCGCATCCGGAGTTCGGCGGCGATATCCCTCGTTTGGTATTTGAAGGAAGCTGGGCCTACCGGGTTCAGAAAAACGGATGGCTCCTGATGGGTGACATCTGGACATCGGGCCGCCTGGACGACGGGTCCGCAGCCAACGTCATTACCGGCTTTCAGGCGGCCGCCTCGCAGTTGGGCCCCCGCGGTTGGCAGCTGCGCCTGTTGGTTGAGGACAGCATCGACCTCGACCGGGAAAACCAGTTGACCCTCGGCGCCGACAGAGGCCTCAGGGGATGGGATCCCGACATCTTCGACGGCACAGGCAGAGCAGTCTTCAACCTCCAATGGCGAACCCTGCTGAAAGAGGAATTCCTCAATCTCTTTTCCATTGGGATTGTCCTGTTTGCCGATGCGGGAAAAACATGGGGCGCGAGGGTCGGCCCTGGGACTGACGGTATTCGCGTGGACGCCGGCGTCGGCCTGCTGGCCGACATGACCCACATCGGCGTCTCCAACGTCCTGCGCCTTGACGTCGCTTTGCCGGACGACGGCGGCGGAGTCACGATCATCGTTACTTCATCGGCATTGTTCTAGTGCGCATCGACGGGACAAAAAGCAAAATAATACCTGTCGAATGAGCCTATTCGGATTTCTTCCCCTCAGGCAGGCTGACCGTGAGTTGTGGCAAGGCAAATTCAATGCTGTTTTCCCGGAAGGCTCGGTCGATGGTCATCTGCACCTCATCCTTTGTGGCAAGCCCCTTGCCAAACTCGACGATGAAACGCAACTCGAGATGGACCGCATCGTCACCGAAGGTCAGCAACAACACGTGCGGCGCCGGCTCGTCCAAGATATTGGGGTGCTCGTTCGCAACGTCAACCATTGTCTTTTTGACCAATTCGAGATCGGTGCCGTATGTGACCCTGACCGGGATCTCGATACGCCTTTTGGAATCTGAAAGGGTCCAGTTGACCAGCTTCGTCGTAATGAACTCTTTGTTCGGCACGATCATCTCGCTGCGATCCCACAAGGTGATCGTCGTGGCACGGATTTGAATACGCGTCACCTTGCCCATGAGGGTTCCGACAGTGACGACGTCACCAACTCGGATCGGCCTTTCGGCCAGGAGAATAATGCCTGAGACGAAGTTGGCAACGATCTCCTGCAGACCAAAGCCCAACCCGAAGGTCAATGCGGCCGCCAGCCACTGGACGTTTGTCCAGGTGATGCCGAGCAGACCGAAAACGATGATGGCGCCGACGATCGTGATGGCGTACTGAACCAGGGTGCTGAAGGCAATCCGCGCACCACTGTCGAGCCGCGTACGCCGACGCATCATGAGCTCGAAGAGCCCAGGAATATTCCGGGCAAGGACGACGACGATGATCGCTGCGATCAGGGCTTGGAGCAGTGACCAGAGAGTCATGACAGTGCTTTTTGCTGCT
Source organism: Thermoanaerobaculales bacterium (assembly GCA_029932545.1). GTDB lineage: Bacteria > Acidobacteriota > Thermoanaerobaculia > Thermoanaerobaculales > Sulfomarinibacteraceae > DAOWGJ01. The sequence goes on from JAOZPW010000155.1 coordinate 3,951, forward strand.
GCTGTTTTCACCTCAACCGTGGAACCGGGATCCGCGCCGTCTACTTCGGCAGCCGGCGCCGCCTCGGCCGATTTCGATCCCTCAACCGGACGTTCCACTGCCGGTGATGACCCCGACCGGAATCCCAGGTCCTGGTCACCCGCCATGACCATGACACGCGGAAAGACCTGGACCCTCTTCAAGGCCTCAAGCATCGGCAGAGCCTCGGACCAGATAGAAAAGAGCCCGAAGGCCGTCATCAGAATCAAGACAAAACGAAAGAGCTGCCGGACCTGGGTGCCAGCCGCGTGGTCCACGCCCCCAATGACCTCTCCCCCTTCAAACGATTCCGATCGAGTGGCCTGCCGCCAACGGTGGAGAATCCCTCCTAAGACCAAGAGTGCAACCGCCAACCACAAGGTGCGCAGCATTTGGTATGCGAGTAACAGACCGGTGACGTAGAATCCCAATACGGCAAGGAGCACGGGCACAACCGCAGCGAAGAAAACGATCGGGAAAGCGTACAAGCCCGCAGCAGGAAAGGCGTACTGCGCCCACCGTTTGGGGGCAAACGCCCCACAGGGTCTCTCGCCTTCCTCTGTCGCGCGTACCGGTCGAATTCTGCCCAAAATCGCCAGACCCAAAATCGTGACCGCAACGATAAACGCCACACGGCCCAACGAGTTGTTGTAGACCTGAAGAGAGTGTGGGCTGTTGAGTTTCGCCCCGACCGCCACAAGTTGTAGGGCGACATAGAGTATGGGAAGGGCAACCAGTTGTGGCCACAAGAGGCCGTTGTAGATCGATCGCGTAACGAAGTCCGGCCATCCAAGGTGCACTTCGGTAAACCCATCGGAAATAAAGAGCTGTCGAGTCAGTTCCATGACTCCTGAGGTCATCGCGACATACACCAGAGCCTGGGCAGCGGCGTTTATGTAGATCGACCCGTCAACCCGAGCCAGAACGGTGCTCACCAGATACAGAAAGAGGGGTGCCGGCGCCGCCAGCAGGACCGTCATGACCAGCGAATCAACGGTGTACCGGAAAGCGTCTCGCTCGGGATCCCGAACCTTGGCTGCGAGCGCACTCAATCTGGAGCGCATCCGATGGCGGGAGACCGCGAGAAGGGCAAGCAGAAGGGCAAAGATGAGATCACGAGGCAGAATGTCGATTTGACCTCTGGTGGCATCTTTTTCTGCCGATTTCTGGGAGTCGACGCCCAACACCCAGAACATCGCGTTCTTGAGATCGGTGAATCGTGGAACGAGCGGTTTGGGAACGCTTCGAGACCACAAAATGTGGGAATAGAGAATCGTTTCGACACGGTTGATCTCGTCGCTGAGGTAGGTAGAAACCGTCAGGTTCTCGACCAGCTCGTTCGAGTACCGCCCGGACTGTTGCACAAGACGATCGAGCAGATCTCGGCGTACGCGGAGAAGATCATGGGTGAGCCGTTGGACCTCGGAATCGAGGTCGTCTCCGTAGACCTCATCCAGGCCTTCCATCGTCCTGCGGGCAAGATCACTGGCGCCGCTGCGCTGCTCTTCAAAGACAATCAACTGGTGCTCAACCTCCGGCACACGGTGTTCGAGGCGAACGACCGCTGACGAGGCGGCGCCGGGTTGCGGGAAATCATCCGGAATTACAGGCCACCAGCGAGTGATGCTGCCGCCTTGACCGTGGGCTGCATACTTGCGTCGCGTCAGCTCTCCAATGCGATTGAGGTCGTCCAAGTGTTTTCGAGTAGTCAGCAGGTTTTTGGTATTGGCTTCACTCTGGGCCAAAATGCCGTTGGATCCATAGAGATACTCGGCGAGCCTCTCCGTTTCGGAGGCAATCGCCTCAAGCTCGGGAACCTGCTCGAATGCCACCTTGCACTGCAGCCGAATGCTCGCGAAAGCAGCCAAATTCTCCCGCCTGCGAACCTGATACGCCTGATCTTCGAGTTCTGAAACCAACCGCTCACTTGCGGCCGCCCGTCTCCGGACAATATCCACCTTGAGCGGAATCAGCGTACCGTTTTCTTCGATCAGGGCCAGGGAGGCACGAAGCTTCGTGATTTCGGCCCCAGCCGCCTGGTTGCGTACCGAAATCAGCAACCGTTCGGCTTTCTTGACCTCGGGATGGCTGTCCATCTGGGACACGGACCGAAGATCATCGGCGAGGACTGCTCGTTCCTGATCCAGGGCGCCCAGACGTTTCGACACATCACTCCTGGAAGATGCCCGCTCTTCGGCAAGGAGTTCGACATTACGAAGTTCGGAGCGGTTGGCGGCGAGCCCCGACCGTTCTCTGGCGAGGGCGTCCTCGACCTGGTCCAGGGTTGAGTTCTCCGGCAACGCCCTATGAGTCGGTCGCTCCTGCTGCGCGAGCCTCTCGCTGAGCGCCTCGGCCACTCGTGGTATGCCCGCGCGCTCCCGGTCGAATGCGACGGCTTCAGCTTCGTGTCTCGCAGCGGTCTCGAGCAGGCTGACGGCCTTATCGTAGAGTTCCTCTACTCGCAGCCGAACCGATTCATCAATCGCAGCGTTGTCTGCAATCTGCCGGCGTGACTGACGAACCTCGTTGATATCGACACGACGGTCGGGTGTGCCGGTCGTCTGCGCCATGACAAAAACTGGAGCACACAGAACTGCGGCCAGGAGTAGATTGAAGGTGTTTCGCATAATAGACAGAGTAACGCAATGCCGCCGCCAGGTCGATTGCCCCCCCGGCACGCCGGTTCCCTGTCCCCTGCAGCCTCTCTCGACAATGCCTCGGCCGACGGAAAGAGGCACTCGAACTTCTTGAGACCGTATAGTATCCTTCTACGACGCTGGCAATGATCGGCCTCATTCACATGAAACGAATAATCCCTTTTCTCTTCTTCATCTCAGGCGCAACTGCCCTGATCGGAGAGGTTGTATGGATGCGCATGCTTGGCCTGGTGCTGGGCAATACGATCTGGGCCGCGTCGGCCGCTGTCACCGTGTGGATGGTCGGCATGGCTCTGGGCGCGGCAATCGGAGCACGCCTTGTCCCAAGGATTCGCCGCCACATCCTGGTCTACGGACTTGCCGAGGGTGGAATCGGCGCCTTCTACGCGGCTTCGCCGGCTGTTCTTGGCGTTCTTCTCACCCTCGGTACCCATTTGGGCGTCGACATGGGCGCTTCTCTGACTCTCGGCATTGCCCAGCGTTTCGCGCTGGCAACGATCGTTCTCCTGCCGCCGACGCTCCTGATGGGTCTGACCCTGCCGCTCCTTGTCGAGCGCCTTCAGGGCGACCGACTTGCGGAGAGAACCGGGCTGCTCTATGGACTCAACACCCTCGGCGCCGCTGCCGGGGTCTTCTTCACCGCCTACTGGGCATTGCCGGTCCTGGGGGAGAGTGGCTCCATGGCAATGGCCGCCGTCCTGTGCTTACTGGTGATGGTCCTGGCATTCGTTGCCGAACGATCGATTCCGGCGGCGACCCCGATCCAGCGGACTGAAGTCCTCGATCAAAAGAATACATCCGGTTTCTTCCTTGGCCTGGTTGCGCTGATGGGTGCCGCTGCCTTGGCCGCCGAGTTGGTCTGGGTACGAATTCTGGTCCTCCACCTGGGATCAAGGGTCTACGCCTTTGCCATCCTGCTGGGTGTGTACCTGCTCGGCCTAGGACTCGGCAGTTTAGCCGTCAAGGCTCTGGCTCGAAGAATCACCAATCCCATTCGAGCGCTGGCTCTGACCCAGGCGGTTGCCGCCCTCGCATTGGTCACACAGTTGGCGGTTCTCGGCAACACCTCGTCCATTCTTGTCTCCCTGGTCTCGATATTCAAACTGAACTACTCATTCCTTGGTCTTCAATCGGCCTTTCTGCTGACTGTTGCGCTGCTCTTTCTCCCGGTGACCCTGCTCTTTGGCGCCTCCTTTCCTCTGGCGGTCGCTGCCGACCCGAAGCCACGATCACCCGGACAACACGCTGGCGCCGTGGCAACAGCCAATACCCTCGGGGCGATTGTCGGCGCAGTCGGAGCCCCGTTCATTCTCGTGCCCATGATTGGATGTCAACGCACCCTGTTGCTGCTGGTCGTCATCCATCTGGTCGTCGCCCTCGCTCTTTGGCGAACCCGGGCGACGGCTCTGGTCGCATCGGTCGTTTTGGCTGCCGTGGTTCTCTTTGGCGTGATGTTGCCGCGGGATTGGGTCCTGCGCCGAGCAGTCGAAGACGTCTCGGATACCGAGGTTCTGTTAGCCCTCGAAGAGGACATCGGTGCAACGGTCATTGTCAAGGAATACGGCGATCCCGAAGCAAGGTGGCTCTCGTTGGAACTCAACGGCACCAATGTCGCCGGTTCCTCCCCAGCCCTCTTGAAAGTCCAACAACTCCAGGGCCACCTGCCCCTGCTCCAGGTCGACAACCCACGAGAGATCCTCCACGTCGGCTTCGGCTCGGGTGGTACCTGTTGGGCGGTCTCCCGCCATCCCGTGGAACGTATCGACGTTGTCGAGATTTCGCCTCGGGTTCTGACGGCCTCGGACCACTGGTTCAGTTTCATCAACCACAACGTCCTGGGCGACAACCGCGTCCGAACGATCCTCAACGACGGCAGAAACTATTTGATGGCAACCGACAAAAAGTACGACGCCATCCTGTCGGACTCGATCCACCCGGTCTTCGCCGGGAACGGCACGCTTTACACGCTGGAGTATTTCCAGATGTGCCGTGACCGTCTCAACCCCGGGGGCGTTGCCTCAATGTGGCTGCCGGTCTACTCGCTGGACACCGAGAGCTTCCTCCGCATCCTCTCGGCCTTCCACGAAGTCTTTCCCCAGACGGTCGTCTGGTATGACCGAACGACACCCAACGAATTCACGATTGTTACCGGCCGAGTCGAGAAGGGCCCGATCACCATCGACTGGGAGAGACTGAAGGATCCCAACTTGGCCGAGAGTCTCAGGCTCGGCGGCATTCAGTCCGCTGCGGATCTCGAGGCCGATGTACTGCTCGGCCCCCTTGAGGTGGCCGCTCTGGTCTCCGAGACGGAACCCCACATCGATGATCTCCCTTTCGTCGAATATACCGCCGGACAGACCCTCGACCGCACAGGTACCTGGTATGACAACCTCGCGCTCCTCGTAGCCGTCAGAACCCGGACCAATCCCTTCGCCGACCCGCCCGTTCCTTTTGAAGAGGCCGCAGCAATCAGGGACCAGGCCCTGGAGGCGACACTGGAAAAGGTGAGATTGCATGCCGTTTCGGGGAGATAGCAAGGGAAAAGGATGAAGGATGAATCA
>JAOZPW010000156.1:0-1507 GCA_029932545.1 Thermoanaerobaculales bacterium
ACTGCAAGAGACGGGTTGTCTGAGACTCGGGAGCGTTATGGCGCCTTCGTCTGTTCCGGTCGTGATGCGGAAATCTCAGTGATTCACACGAATGACGAAGGTGCGATGACTGCTCGCACCGGATACCTTTCGGTTGTCGGGTCCAACGGCCGAAGTGCCGAGGTTGCGGCAGCGCAGGGAACCGACATCCTTGACGGTGTCATCCGAACCCTGCTGCCCCGGGTGATTGCGCCGGACTTGATGGTGCACGGGGCTTTGCTTTCGGATGGCGAGCGGGGGTTCCTGTGCTGTGGCGTCAGCGGCTCAGGCAAGAGCACGATGGCAGCGCTTTTCCCAGAGGCTGCCTTGTGCGACGAGTTGGTGCGGTTACATGTTGGTCCTGAGGGAGTGGAGGCCCGTTCCCTACCTTTTTGGACGGCTCGTCCGGCATCGGTGGCCCTCGGCGGTATCTTCATGATCGAGCACGGCGCCGACCACCGGCGAACGCGACTGAGTTATTCGGATGCAGTCAAGGCATTGAGGCGGCATATTTATTGGCCGGTCGAGCATTTGGACCTGATGCACCAGTCGTTCGAAGCCATGACCGACATTTGTCGAGATACCCCGGCATTTCGGCTGGCCTTTCGGCCCGATGTGTCGGTGTGGGCAACCATGACGGAAGGTCTGTAGTGGACCGGACACCCCACTTTAGTCGATTCGTAGGTCGGGCGACCAAAGAGTGTATTCCTCTCGAAGTCGTTATTGAACTGACACACCATTGCAATTTTCGTTGTCAACATTGTTATATCCCGGATTTTCAGGCGCCTGATCTGCTGACGACTGAGCGGATTATGGAGTTGTTGGACGAATTGGCGTCGATGGGGACTCTCTACCTGGCCCTTACTGGTGGTGAGTTCCTTCTCCGGAAGGACTGGTTTGAGATCGCTCGCAGGGCACGCCAGTTGGGTTTTTCCTTGGCCGTATTGACCAATGGATCCTTGATAGACGAAGAGATTGCGGACCAACTGGTCGAGGTCCAGGCCTATGTCGAGATCAGTTTCTATGCCAACGACCGGGAAGTTTTCGAAGCGATTACTCAGAATTCGGGCTCCTTTGACGCGACCCTACGGGGCATAGAATTGGTGAGGCAGCGGGGACTTCGGTTGGAACTCAATATTCCGGTAATGACCCTTAACCAGGAAAGCTACCGGGGGGCCCTTCAATTCGCTCGTGAGATTGGTGCGATTGGGAGTTCGTTGCCCAAGATTCTCTCAAAGAAGAACGGTGATCCGGAACCCATCAAGATGCGTTTGCCCGATGAAGCCCTGCCGGCCATCTTCGGTGAGAGTCCGGCCCCGGGTTGTGGAGTTGAGGCTGTGGATCCCAAGAGGGACGATGGACCCCTGTGTGCCGCCGGCGTGCGATACGCAAACATCACTTCGGCGGGGGATGTCTTGGCGTGCAATATCATGCCTGGTGTTGCCGGTAATGTGCTCAAGACCTCGTTTCGCGAGGTCTGGGAGACTTC
>JAOZPW010000156.1:1517-9114 GCA_029932545.1 Thermoanaerobaculales bacterium
TGGTTCCAAAAGCTCCGGAAAATCACCCGAGCCGACCTCGAGGAGTGTTCCTCCTGTGCCAAATTCGCCTACTGTGGTCGCTGTCCCGCACAGGCCTTGGTCGAGGACGGCAATATCATGGGTCCCTCCAAAGATGCCTGCGCCCAGGCCAAGGCAAAAGAAGAGGCGTGGAGGCGTGGGGCATGATGGCGGCCCGAGTCCTGTTGCCTGTTTGGGTGGTCTGGGCGTCGCTCAGAGTGGCATGGTGGAGTCGGTGTATGCCTCTCGATCAACTGGTTGAGCGAATTCGCAGAGTTCCGGTTCTGCCCGAAAACTTGAGAAGACCCGAGGTTTTTCAGGCTCTCGTGAACCGGTGGTATACCTGGCTCCCGCCGATGGGTTTGCGGTCCTGCCTCAAGAGGTCCTATCTCTTGCTGGACCTTTGGGCGCGCTGCGGGTTGGAGCCTGAGTTCCACCTGGGCGTTCGTACGGTCGAAGGGGTCCCTGACGGTCATGCCTGGCTGACCCTCGAGGGCTTTGACGGCGGCGAAAACCCAGAGGACGGGTACCACGAGACCTTTGTGGCGTAGCCACTCGTCGAACGAATTGCAGGAAGATTGCGACGGGCGGGACGCCCATCGCTACAAAGGCAGGCACCTCTCCTACGACGGGCAGGAACCGGCGCGCCGGTCCGGAGGACCGGTTACGGCGAAGCCGTGAGGCTCCGAAGGAGTCCGCGCGGGCATAAGACGCCCATCGCTACAAAACGAGCAAAAATCGTTGTAGGGATGGGCGTCCCGCCCGTCTTGTCCTCGAAAAGACCAGAGAGATATTGTAGGGATGGGCGTCCCGCCCGTCCTCACTCTTTTGCGATCGCCACCGCATGCGGATAGGTCCGCCGGTCGAGAAACTCGAGATGCCACCCCGCTGCCCGGAGTTCCTCATCGATCGTTCCCCGGCTGAAGAAATGGCCATAACTGGGGGAGAGGTCGTCACCGAATTCCAGTCGTTCGCGGCCAAGAATCGCGCGAATGACATTTCCAAATTGGGCGGCGACACGATAGCGCCTTTTCGGGCCACCGAGTAAATAAAAAGACAGCAGCATCGGAGTGCCGCGCTCGACTGAGGCTCGAAGGTCTTTGAGCAGCTGAATGCGTCGTTCCCGACCCTGGATCAGGGTATACATGCCCCAACCGACTATGACGCCGTCATAGTTTCCTTCGAGGTGGGGGCATCGGTCCCGTTCCATCGCCTGGATGGCGCCGGGGGGCTCGTGCTGCGCCAGTAGCGAGTTGCCGGCTTCACGCAGACCCTCGTGGCACTCAAAGGCATCGACCTCGAAGTTTCGCTCCAGCAGGGGCGCGACCTCTCTCCCAGCCCCGGCGCCCAGGAGCACCAATCTCCGGCGCCCCTGGAAATAGTGGTCTATGGTTTGAGCCTCCCAGCTGAAGAGTCCGGAGAGATTGTGGTCGACTCCGGGAAAGGACTTTGATGAGCTGTAGGAAAACTGATCTATACGATGGAGATGCTCCCGATTCAAGAGACCCAACCAAAGGCCCGCCCAGAGGCCGCGTGCGATGCCGTCCAAAATTTCCAGGATCCTCCAACTGAGATGGTGGAGCGAGAGAAGGGCCGAGCGTCGAGGTGGTGAATCAGGCATGGGAGAGAAGAATATCAGGATGAAGCATGAAAACGGTAACCCCGGCCTTACTGGAGTCTTAATTGTTCTACGCTTACCTCTGACGGCGAAGAACCTGCTGTCGAATCCGAGATTTGACAGCGACATCCTCAACTGGGACAACCCGTACAACCGGGAAGCTGTATGGGATAGTCGCGACGCCGGCGACTCTGCGACGTCGGGTTCTGCTTTATTGACCAATACTAATGGGAACGGCGGTTCACTCCCGATTTTGAAGACGGTACGACGGATGCATGGTCGGCGGTTGAGCCTTATCTCTTTTGACTGATTGTCAGCGGCTGTCTGAGTTCTCTATTCAGCCGCCAGCCCGTCGGCCAGCAGGATCGAATAGGTATCGTGCGGGAAGGGGTGGATTTCAGGCATCGCTGCGAACAGCCAACCCTCGTAGTCCGGCTTCCCTTCTTCGGTCACCCGCAGGCGCAGGGCGGGGTTGACCGCTTCTGCCGAGCGCGTCGTGATGCCGTCCTCGCCCATGACAAAATCGGGGACGAAGGCCAGTGCCGTGGCTTTCAGGCCGGTGTCGCCCAGGGCGACGGCCTCTCCGAAAGGCAGATCGTAGCGTTGGGGCTCACCTTCGGGACCGGCTACCTGGATGATGGCGCCTCGCCAGGCAGCGGCAATCTCCTCGGCCATCGTGATATTGGTATTGAGGCCCATGTCGTGTTCGCCGCCACCCATCATGGCGCCCATCATGTTGCTGGGGCCTTCTTCTGAAGGCACATCACCAGTTGCCGGTGGCGTAAGGTCGGTATTTGTCTCATTGCCGCCGCACCCGAAGAGTGAGAGGGTCGTCAACAGGGTCAGAATCAGTATGGATCGCATGATATCTCCTCCGAGCGGAGATTGTACCGGATCAGGGGGAGGGACGCGGACGCCATCGCGGTGAACGGTCCCCCCGGTCCCGGTCCCGGACGCGGCACACTGTTGTGGTCCCGGCCCGCGGATTTCAACCCCGGCCTTCGGGTTCGCGCGGCGCGCGCCCCCGCTCGGTGCATTTCCCGGAGGGGCAACATTTATCGAATCGGGAGGGGAGCCGCCCCTCCGGGGAATGACCTCGGCGGCCTACGGCGTCGGCCGAGATTCGATTGCAGAGGGTGCCGCCGTGGATTGCCACTCATGCCTTTTCTCGCAGCTTCACTGTCATCGGGAGGTCTGTGCAGAGAGAAAGGCATGGGTGGCACGTCCCGCCGGAGAGTTTGGGCACGGGCACGGGCACGGGAGGGTTTTGCTACCATGAACCGACCGTGAAGAATTCCAAAGGACCCCAACCATGAATGAACTGTTCGAGTTGATTTCCGAGGCAATCATGACCGTCAGTGGCCAGGTATGGGGTTGGCCGGAACAGCTGCCCCTGATTGTCGTCCTGCTGGTGGGAACCGGTGTGATAACGACCTTTCGTCTGGGTTGGATCCAGATTCGATATTTCCGTCATGGCCTTCGGGTCATTCGGGGTGAATTTGACGACCCGAAGCATGAAGGCGATCTCTCGCACTTTCAGGCACTGACGACCGCTCTGTCGGCCACCGTCGGCATCGGCAACATCGCCGGTGTAGCAACGGCCCTCCACTACGGTGGCCCCGGGGCCCTTTTCTGGATGTGGGTCACGGCGGTATTCGGCATGGCCCTCAAGTTCACCGAATGCACCCTGGCGATGGAATACCGGGTCATTTTGCCGGACGGCAGTGCGGCAGGCGGCCCGATGTACTCGATCGAAAAGGGGCTGGGCAAACACTGGAAGCCCCTGGCGGTCGCCTTCGCCGCGTTTACCATCATCTCTTCGTTCGGGTCGGGTAACGCCGTCCAGAGCTTCACCGTGGCCGACCAGTTCAGGGTGGACCTGGGTGTGCCGACCTGGATCACCGGTCTGGTCCTCTCGTTGCTGGTGGCCTCGGTCATCCTCGGGGGCATCAAGCGCATCGGAATGGTGACCTCGAAGTTGGTGCCCTTCATGGCGGTGCTCTACGTCGGAGCCGCCTTCATGGTCCTGGTCATGCAGTTTCATCAGATTCCGGAAACTTTGGCTTTGATCGTCAGTTCGGCCTTCGAGCCTGCGGCGCCGATCGGAGGCTTCGCCGGGTCGACGTTTATCTTCATGATGACCTGGGGCGTCAAACGGGGACTCTTCTCCAACGAGAGCGGCCAGGGTTCGGCGCCGATTGCCCATGCGGCGGCCAAGACCGACGAGCCGATCCGAGAGGGCGTTGTTGCGATGCTGGGGCCCTTCATCGACACGCTCTTGATCTGCACGATGACCGGCCTGGTCATTCTGACAACCGGTGTCTGGCAAGAAAAACAGCACCAGAGAGTTGTGCTCAACGAGCAGGCGTCGGTCACCGCCATCGAGGGTTCATCCGGTGTTGAACGGGACGGTGTAGTTGCCGATGAGACCCTGGTTTCGGGGCCGCACGTCGTTCGCGCGGGGCGCCCCTCGGACTTCCTGCTCATTCGCAATCACGGTACTGTCGATGAGGCGCGTTTGCTGCTCACTGACGACCCGGTCTTGATGTCCGCCCTACGACCGTTCGAGGGAACGGTGATCTTCGATCCTGACCAACCCGGCGCCATGGCCGGAGTGAAACTCCTCGGCGCCGAAGGCGAGGTCGTCGCCGGCACGCTGGTGATGGAGGGGGCGGCCCTGCAGAACGGATCACCGTTAACCGCGTGGGCTTTTCAACGAGGTCTCGGCAAGATCGGCGGTGGCCAAGGGCATCTCCTGGTCACACTGGCGGTCTTCCTCTTCGGGCTCTCGACGGCGATCAGTTGGTCCTATTACGGGGACCGCGCGGTGCTCTATTTGTTCGGTGCCCGCTGGACGACGCCCTACAGGGTTGTCTTCTGTGTGATGCACTTCCTTGGCGCCATCTATTCGCTGGAACTGGTGTGGGCCTTCGGCGACATGGCGCTGGGCCTGATGACAATTCCCAATCTGCTGTCGATCCTGCTCTTGACTGGAGTGGTCAAGACCTGGGTCAAGAAGTATGTGGCTGAGGACAAGTTGGAGCCGCCTGTGTGGTAAATAGCTGTCAGCTCTCAGCTTTCAGCTCTCAGCTATCAGTTATCGGCTCTCAACTGAGCCGCATGCAAAAATACCGGTGATGCCGGGTTTGGAGGATCGCATGAAGGTCAGGATGTTGGTTCTGGTGGTTGGACTGGTTATTGGTGTGATGATCAGCGTTGCCGGTGCCAAGAGTCCGGAGTCGGCCGTGCATCTCTTTGCCGGACAGACTGCGGATGCTGCGGCTGATGCCCTGGCCGAAGTGGCTCTGCTGCAGGCAGGCGGGGGAACATGGGAGCGGATCGTGGTCGGCCGTGTGTACTATCTTTCCGGCCGGAAAGATCGGGGTCGAGCAATCTTTGACGCCATTCTTGCGGACAAGCCGGAACCGAGTGATTGGATCCGGATCGGCAGGGTCTATTACGAGGGTGGTGATTGGGCCGAGGCAAAGAAAATGTTCGAAAAGGTCCTGGAAAAGAAGCCAAAGGACGCCGACTGGTTGGCCGAGATTGGGGCCTATTTCAACCTCCAGGGTGACCGCCAGCGTGCCGAAGAGCTGTTTGCCAGGAGTTTTGCGAAGGAATCGAAGAATGACCGGAACACCGCCATGGCTGCGGGGTCCTACGTCGGTGTCGTTCCAAAGAGGTAGGAGTGAAAGACGAAGTAGAGGCCCCTGATCCCCAAACCGGTGGAGCCGGAACCAAGAAGCGCTTGCCCGGTCCGCCGGATAGCAGTGAGGTCAAAAGGGACAAGGGGCCCTTAACCCGAGCCCGAGCCCGTTGTCGTTGTCGTTACCGCAACGGTTTGTCCCGACCCTTCGAGGATGGACCAAAAAACGCCCTCCGAGGTATTTCCCGGTCGAGCATCCACGGATGATGCTTCATGAGTTCGGGTTGAACCCTAAGAAAGTCGGTAACGGTAACGGGCTCGGGAAAACACAACGGTGTGCGATTATCGGTAAACCCTCCAACTGCCGCCATTTGTATAACGTCGGATTGGTTTCTGCCACGTTTTTTTGAAGATCCTGGCGTGTGAATAGCGAAAACCTGATCCCTGCCCCCTACAGCAACGGTGCGCCCAAGAGGCGACCATGGTAAAAGACCAGAGCGGCCCAAATGATAACGCCCAGAACGACCATCGGCCAGGCCAACTCCGAAAGGACCAGTCGTTGACGTCTCAAGAGGATGGCGGCGAATGGAATCACTGAGGTTTCTTTGAAGAATGTGCCGAGCTGTTCACCGGTCTGGCGCCGTTTTCGTGCATCCATGTGGTAGGCCCCGAGAAGTCCGACAACGACAAAACAGGCCCCAAAAAAGACGACGTCGCTCAAGGCGCCGTTGGCGGCAACGTGCGCAAGACCGAAAGATGCCCAGCCGATATTCATCGGGTGGCGGGTGATACGCAGGATGCCTCGCGCCTCGGGTTTGGCGGGGATCAGACTGACGGGTGAGGGTGTCGCCAGCGAGAGTACGATCAGTTGTACGGCCCCAAACATCAGAACCAGTGCGAGGCTGAGTTCGGCCCAAGGTGGGAGAACGAAGAGAACCGGACCCAGGTGCCTGTTGGTGAAGGCGATGACGGCAGCAGGGGCAAACGTCCCGACGGCGATGAACGAGTACACCATCCTGAATTTCAGCGTGCCCATCTTTTCTACGAGTTCAGACCGCAGGGGCTCTGCACACAGAACAATGTGGCTGAAGGCGAATGCCAGCGAAAACGTGATGATCAGCGTCAAGAGCATGGGTCGATTATAACGGGGTCGAAGGGTCAAAGAGTAGCAGGGGAAATACAATCAGATGATCCACGAAGGACACGAAGGCACACAAAGAAAAAATAGCCTCGGTATTCTTCGTGGTTCAAATGTCATTTTCCCCATCCGCTGCTTTCGGTTCACGCGCGATCGATGGGGAATGCGATGACTTCCTCGAGCCTCGATGCGCCGGCGGCCAGCATGATGAGGCGGTCGATGCCGAGGGCGACCCCGGCGCACGGGGGCATGCCGTGGTTGAGGGCATCGATCAGGTGGTGATCGACGGGGGGTTCAGGGAGGCCTCGTGAGCGCCGAGCCTCGAGATCCTGTTCGAAACGCTGCAGCTGTTCGCCGGCATCGGTCAATTCGTGATAGCCGTTGGCCAGTTCTACGCCCTCAACGTAGACCTCGAAACGCTCGGCGACGGGAGGATTGTCGTGGCGAATCCTGGCCAGGGCGGCCTGGTCGGTGGGATAGTCGAAGATGAAAGTCGGGGCTCCGCGGCCCAGAGTGGGTTCGAGGTTCTGGGTCATCATCAGGCTCAGCCATCCCTCCCGGTCGAGGCCCCCAACATCCTCAAGACCGTGTTTGAGAGCCCGGCGTCGCAGGTTTTCAGCGTCGTCTCGATGTGGATCGACCCCCAGTTCAGTTGAAAAAATCTCGCCATAGGACCGTCGCTCGGCGGGTCCGGTTCCGAGGACCATCGTCAAGAGGTCTTGAACCTCGTCCATCAAGCGGTTGTGGTCCCATCCGGGGCGATACCACTCCAACATCGTGAACTCGGGGTTATGGAGACGTCCCGCTTCCTGGTCCCTGAAGGCCTTGCAGAGTTGATAGATTGGGCCGGCGCCGGCTGCCAACAGCCTTTTCATTGAGAATTCAGGCGAGGTCTGGAGGTGAAGTCGGGTTGGGCCGCCGAGGCCGGGTATTTCTGCCTTTGTCGAGAATGTATGGAGGTGGAGATCGGTCACGGTGGCGTGGGACAGGACCGGTGTCTCTACCTCGAGAACGCCCCGCTTACCAAAAAACGCCCGGATCTGCCCTAATACCCTCGCGCGGAGTTTGAGATTGGCAAGGGGGGCCGTTGGACGCCAGTCATCGATAGTCATGAGGAGATGATAGCTGGGAAGGCAAGAAGCTGGGAAGCAGGAATGGGACTTGGCTGCTATCCTTG
>JAOZPW010000157.1:0-6731 GCA_029932545.1 Thermoanaerobaculales bacterium
TGCCGAGAGCGGACGTAGTCCGCGGTTGCCGGGCTCGATAGAGGTGCCGTCGGGCAAAGATCTTTGCGCCATTGCGTCTTTGCGTTAAAACACTTCTCTCAGCCGACCAGTGATTAATAGGACCCTGGGGTCGCGCCTTTCCGCTTTGGTTGCGGCCAAGAAGCCGCGCTGGGTTCTTCGCGGTTCAACTGTGTTTTTGTTCCTTCTGGATCAGCTCAGTCCTTTGGCCCGCGACCTCCAGAAGTGCTCCAACCAACCGTAGACTGCCCGCCGCAAGGACAGGATCGCCCAGTATGGCCACTGCATTTTCAGGATCCGATGCAGCGATGGCGCCCGGAAAGAACTCAAGGAGAGCCTCGACCGGCAGAGCCCTTGGTTCCTTCAGGGGACAAACGGCGACATCACCTACGATCGGCCGAAGGATATCGGCCATCGCTCCAACGGGCTTGTCGTCAAGACAGGTAAAGACCAGGTTGTACCGGACGGATTGCTCTTTGAGGAATGCCGCCAGGCTCTCGCACGCTTCAAGATTGTGCGCCCCATCCAGGAGCACCGTTCGTCCTCCAATCCAGGTTTGGGACAACCGGCCAGGCCAGTAGGTGCCACGGAGCGCTTCGGCGACAATCTCCGGCTTCATCGGGCCAATCCAACCCAGTTCCAGGCAGGCCTCGGCCATCGCCAGCGCAAGATGCAGGTTGGCCCGTTGATGCTCTCCTTGCAACGGCAGGATCAGTGGAGTCCAATCAGAGTCGGGCCACCGTGCTTCAACCCTCCCGCTGCCGGCGTCCGACCGGACCTTCACGAACGAAGACGCATCTCTCGCTCCGGGCAGGGCCAATTGCTTGATAACCCATCGGTCCACCTGAGGCCCATAGATTCCAATATCTGCAGCGGCCAATGCCGCGCCTTTGTCGTCCGCTCTCGCCTCCGGCCGATCACCCAACCACCGGCTGTGGTCCGAACCGACATTGGTCAATCCGACGATGGCGCTACAGGCAGCCCGTGAGGCATCCCAGCGACCACCCATACCCGCCTCGAGTACGGCGACTTCAATGCCAGAATCTGCAAAGTGCATAAAGGCGGCGGCAGTCAGCGTTTCGAAGAAGGTCAGGTCCGGGAAAGCCTCTAGTTTTTTGAGAATATCCGCCAGGCCACCGTCCCCGATCTCACACCCGTCAACCCGAATTCGCTCATGGACCCGAACGAGATGGGGCGAGGTCGTCAACCCGGTTTTGACTCCGCCGGCACACAGGATTCTCTCCAACATCGCCGCGGTCGATCCCTTGCCGTTGGTTCCAACCAGCAGCGTCGATGAAAATGTATTCTGGGGGTTCCCAAGGTGCTGTAGCGCTTCGGTCAATCGATCGAGGCCAGGCCGAATCCGCCCAGGTTTCCGATTTGCTAGGAGGGTGTAGGCCATTGAATCAGCGGCGCCCTTCGAGTGTCGAAAATGCCCTTTCTCGTTGCACCCTCGGCCCGTACGGGAAATGCGGCATCTCGAATGCACCCCAAATGGCGCTTCCCGATCCTCCAAAATTCATCCACCGTCAATGCCCGACAGCCTCCTGGCGCTACCGGAAGTAACCCAGGCATGTGGCGAGGGTCGACTTCAGCTCGTGGCGATGAACGATCCGATCGAGCATGCCGTGTTCCAGGAGGAACTCGGAGCGTTGGAAACCATCCGGCAGGGTCTGCCGGATAGTCTGCTCGATCACCCGGGGGCCGGCAAACCCAATCAATGAAGCCGGTTCGGCGATGTTAAGGTCGCCCTGCATCGCGAAGCTAGCCGTGACGCCGCCGGTCGTAGGATCGGTCAAGACCGAGATGAAGGCCAGCCTTTTCTCTCGCATCCGTGCCAGGACCGCAGATATCTTTGCCATCTGCATCAGGGAGAGAATCCCCTCCTGCATTCTGGCGCCACCGGAACACGCAATGATCACTAGCGGCAGCCGACGATTCAGACACCGCTCGCCTGCGAGCGCTATCTTTTCGCCAACCGCAGAACCCATTGACCCGCCCATGAAGCCGTACTCCATGGCAGCAACAACGGTCAGCCCCCGATCGATCTCGCCTTGGCCGACAACGACCGCATCCTGCGGACCAATCTTCTTCTGATAGACCTTGATTCTCTCTTTGTATTCCTTCGAGTCCTTGAACTCCAGCGGATCAGTCGATCGAATGCGATTGAACAGGGTCTTATACCGACCGCCGTCAAAGAGGGAACCCAGGCGCTCGTGGGCCGACATTTTGAAGTGATAGTCACATTTCGGACAGACATGCAAATTCGCGGTCGCCTCTTTGTGGTAAAGAATTGCCCCGCATCGTTCGCACTTGACCCATAGGCCCCGGGGGACCCCCTGTCCTTTTTTCATTCTTCACTCCGTCCCATCACCCGGTCGTCCCAGTTCTGGTAGCGACACAATCAAACCCCGGCTGAGCCGGGGCTTGAATCGGCGGATCGTTCCCTCAATCCTGGGAACCTTCATCCTCAAATTCATTGGGAATCCCCAGGCGCTGACAGGCAGCATCATACATCTGATGCGCCGCTTTCTGGGCGCCCTGGAGATCTGAAATTTTTGCTTTTACTGCCGCCAATTCTTCTTGAATCTGGGCTTCAAAATCTTCGATTTGCTTCTTCTCTTGTTGCAACACATCTTCGTAAAGCTTCTTCTGGCCGTCTGAAAGGGTCATCGTTCCTCCTCCTATTTCAAAAATAATCTAACGAACACTGAACGGAATTCGAACTGGAATCCACATTTGAACTTTTACGCCATTCTTGGTTGCGGGCTTGTACGTCCACTTCCACACCGCATCTTCGGCAGCCTTTTCGAAACCGACACCTGTCCGACTGCAATTCAGTATCTTGACCTGCTCAATGGTCCCGGTAGCTCCAATCAGGATCTCCAGGGTCACGGTTCCTTCCGACCGCATCTTGAGTGCCATTTTCGGATAGCTGGGGGTAACCCTGTTGATGATCGTGGGCAAAATCACTCCTGGCCCACCCGGTTTGACAATGTCTCCCTCCTGAACCGTTGGCGTTGGCGTCGGGGGGATCGGAGTCGGAGTAGGGGTCGGTGGAATCGGAGTCGGCGTTGCCGCGGGTGCTGCCGGTACCGCGGTGGGGGTCGGCTCGGGCGTAGGCTCGGGCGTCGGTGTAGGTGCAGGCGTCGGCGTCGGGGGAATTGGGGTCGGCGTCGGGAACTCATCTTCGAGGCGGTCCCGCATCTCTTGGCTCTTCTCCTCGACCATCTCCGCCGCTGCCTGTGCGGCGGCCGCCACCATCTCTTCTTCTGTCATCAGTCCGGGCGCCACCGTTGGGGTTTCAACCGCGGCAACTGCCGGAGAATTATCCTTTTGGGGTGGACTCTCCGAGCCTCCGCCACTCATCACCACCCAGAGGCCACCAACAACGATCACCAATGCTGCGACGCTGATCAAGAGCCATTTCATAGGGAATGACTCGCCGCCGCCTGAGGCGCCGGCAACGGCAGCTGCCTCCTCTACGGCAACCGGCTCGGCACCGTCCTTGGGCAGTGTTTCAAGAGGCTTCGGTTCAGCCGGGGGAGCCGCCGGAAGCGGCTTAACAGGCGGAGTCGCCACGGCGGATTTCTTCGCCTTGGCAGTTTTCTTCGTCGAAACCTTCCGCCCGGGAATCTGCGTGAATTTCTTGTCCTTGGCCAATTCCCTCATGAACCGAGCCAATGCCGCCGGGTCAACCGTCCATCCGTATTTCCGCATGACCTCCTCGAGGTCACTTTGAAACTCACGAGCCGATTGATAGCGATCTCCGGGATCGGATTCGAGAGCCTTGAGAACAACCTTCTCGACATCTTCCGGAACATCCGAGTTGAAGTCAGAGGGCGCTGCCACCTTGGGATTTCGAACCTGCTCGAGAATAGAGAGTTCAGAATCACCGGCAAAGACCTTCGTACCAGTCAACATCTCGTACAACACCAGTCCCAGGGAGAAGATGTCCGACCTGTGGTCAATACTCTTGCCCCAAGCCTGCTCCGGCGACATGTATTGCAGCTTGCCCTTGAGGGCGCCGGCGCGCGTATGGGATGCCTTTGACACCGCCTTTGCAATCCCGAAATCGCAGAGCTTGATGTCACCGTCTTTGGAGATCAGTACGTTTTGTGGCGACACGTCCCGGTGAACGAGCCCGAGGTCCCGGTCCTCGAAATCCTGCTTTCGATGGGCATAGTCCAGCGCCGAGGCCAACATTGTCGCGATGTGGAGTGAGATCGGAATCGGAGGATGGTCCTCACGATCTCTACATTTCTTCAACAGGGACCGTAAATCCTGTCCCTCGATGTACTCCATCGCAATGTAGTAGGACCGATCGATCTTACCGAGATCGTAGATGTGGATGATGTTGTTGTGGTTTAACTGGGCGGCCAGTTTGGCTTCGTCGATAAACATGGTGACGAACTCGTCGTTGTCCG
Source organism: Thermoanaerobaculales bacterium (assembly GCA_029932545.1). Classification (GTDB taxonomy): domain Bacteria; phylum Acidobacteriota; class Thermoanaerobaculia; order Thermoanaerobaculales; family Sulfomarinibacteraceae; genus DAOWGJ01. The sequence continues at coordinate 4,446 of JAOZPW010000157.1, forward strand.
TCAGATGCGGCAGAATTCGCTTGATGGCAACCGTCTTTTGGAAGCCCTCCATGCCCATCATCCGCGCCTTGAACACCTCGGCCATTCCACCGGTAGCGATGTGCTCCTTGAGGATGTACTGACCAAATTGAATATCATCCCCCTGCGTCGACTTCGATGCCTCTGTGCTCTTCCGAGTATCAGGAGATGCCAGCGACGCCGCGGTGGGTTTGGGCTCAGGGGGCGACGAAACCGCTGGAGCCTTGGGCGCTACCGTGGGCTTGCTTTTCTTTGCCTTGCGAAGGGGTTGAACGTCCATGCCGGCCAGCGTTTGCGACAGAATGGCGTCAACGTCGGTTTCCGAAGTTTTTGTGGCTGGTTTGGCAGGACGGGACTCTTGTTTCTTCTCCACCAACCCGGCCAACACATCATCGACTTTGGCGCCACCAGTTTTCTCGGCAGGAACGTCCTCGGACCGAACTTTCTTTGAAAGATCAATACTTTCGACATCGGAGAGGATATCGCCGAACAACTCGTCCGAGGTAAAACTCTCATCTTCTGCGCCGGCGTTCCGCCGAAGCGCCTCGAGCATATCCTGCGGAATCGCCTGGGTGGCCACCGGGTCGGATGCTTCATTCAACATCACCTCGAGGCACTTGAACAGCGCGTCTCCCGTGAACGGCCTTGCCAAAATGTCCTGAGCCGCATATCGCGCGGCATCCACCTTGGAGTCCTTACCTTTGTAGCCGGACATCAGAACCAAAATCGGCGTCGTTCGTAAACCGGCGCGGGCCCTCAACTGGGTGATGGCATCTTCGATCTTGATCCCCGGCAATACGGAGGTCATGATGACCGCGCGGGGTTCAAACGCCGCACAAACATTGACGGCCGCATCGATATCGCCGGCAACCTCCACAACGTAATCCGGGCCGCTCAGGGCCTTTTGAACTCGCTCCACATACCGCGGTTCGTACTCGATAAGAAGAATATTTGCGCTCATTTCACCATCCTCAGTTGTTGGACTGTCATAATCCTCCAGTAGCAGACTAAGTGAAGAGTCCACGTTTATTATGTTCGAGCCGCCCACGAAGTCAACCGCACAGCACCTGGAAATTCATTTTTTGTCCCAAGTCGACTAACTTCGACAACGGGACGACAACACGCTATTGTCAAGGACAGCTCAGTTCATTGAAGGTAATTGAGCGAAAAAAAGAGACCCTGCCGGGCTACGGAGGCACTATGTCGGGCCACAGCAAATGGAGCACCATCAAGCACAAGAAGGGCCGGGCTGATGCCAAGCGGGCCAAGATCTTCACCAAAATTATTCGCGAGATCACCGTCGCTGCCCGGGCTGGAGGCGGTGATGTCGAAAGCAATCCGCGCCTTCGGGCCGCGGTCGCGGCGGCCAAGAGCGCAAACATGCCAGGCGACAACATGAGCCGGGCGATCCAGCGCGGCACAGGGGAGCTTCCCGGAGTTCATTACGAAGAGGTTCGGTTCGAGGGATATGGCCCAGGCGGGGTTGCCGTGATGCTCGAATGCCTGACGGACAACCGAAATCGAACCGTTCCGGAGATCCGCCACCTCTTCTCAAAACACAACGGAAACCTTGGGGAAAACGGAAGTGTAGGTTGGCTTTTCACCCGCAAGGGTCTGATCCTGGTGGCTCGCACCGACGATATCGACGAGGATTGGTTACTGGAACAAGCTCTGGAGGCCGGCGCCGAAGATCTCGACACCGAGGATAGCGAGTACTTCCGGATTTTCACGGCGCCGGACGAACTCCATCAGGTCAAGGAGACGTTGGAGACCGGCGGCGTTTCAATTGAGGCCGCGCAATTCGACATGGAGCCATCGACTACCGTCGAGCTCGAAGGTAAGAAGGCCCAGCAGATGATCCGCTTAATGGAGGCCTTTGACGATCAAGATGATGTTCAAAACGCCTGGGCCAACTTCGACATTGACGAAGCGATTCTGGAGTTACTCTGACGTCCCGAGTCATTGGCATTGATCCCGGGTCAGCCGCCACAGGGTGGGCGGTGGTGACCGTCGAGGGCAACCGGTATCAACTGCACGACTTTGGAGTCATCAGGCCGAAAGGCGATGACCGTTCGACCCGTTTGGCCGATCTCGCCCAACGGCTGGCTAAGATCGTCGAGGGGCAAAATCCTGACCAGGCGGCCGTCGAGACACCGTTTACCGGGCGCAATCCACGGTCGACGTTTGTCCTGGCCGAGGCTCGAGGGGTGATTCTTTCGGTTCTGGGATCAGCCAAGATCGGCGTCACCGACTACACCCCGGCCGAGG
>JAOZPW010000157.1:6741-9075 GCA_029932545.1 Thermoanaerobaculales bacterium
TCAATCGTCGGTCACGGACGGGCAGAGAAATCACAGATCGCGTTCATGGTCAGCCGTCTTCTCGGCCTCAGCAAGGCGCCGCCCCACGATGCTGCGGACGCAATGGCCATTGCTCTGACTCACATCCATCACCGTCCCAGGCAGGGGATATGAACTCGGCTGAATACTTGATATTCGAAACTTGATACTTGATACTTGATACCTGTATATTTGGAACTTGGCATTCGGAACGTGAACCTTGACGCTTTGAAAATCCTCATGCTAGGATTCCCTGCCTTTCTTATGAAAGGGGTGGATCAACAAAAATCGATCCATTCCGACGGAAACACTCTTGTGACTCCCGCCGGAATAGGTCACAATTGGACTTTGGATATTTCTGGGGCCGGCCCAGATCCGAAAACTCGTAACTTATAGGAGGAAGATCGTGCAGTTTGGAACGCTCGCAACCTATTTCCGCCAGGGTGGACCCATGATGTGGCCCCTTCTCTTTTTCTCGCTCCTGGCACTGACATTTATCATTGAGAGATACATCGTCTTTACGAAAGCGAAGATCAACGTCAACGAGTTCCTGACTAAAATCCGCAAGGCTCTTCTGGTCAACCGGAATGTCAAAGAAGCAATCAAGGTCTGCGAACAAAGCCGCGGACCGGTGGCATCGGTGATGAAGGCTGGCCTCCTGCGCTTCGGTCACACTCGTGAAGACATCGAAAAGACCATCGAAAACGCCGCCATGTACGAGCTGGACAGGCTTGAGCGTCGCATGGGCGTATTAGCCACGACGGCAAACGTCGCCCCAATGTTGGGCTTCCTTGGGACCGTCACCGGCATGATCAAGAGCTTCGCGACCCTGGCGTCCGAAGGACTGACCAACCCCGGCGCCGTTGCATCCGGCATCTCGGAAGCGTTGATCACAACCGCAACCGGCCTGATCGTCGCCATTCCGGCCCAGTTGGCTTACAACTGGTACAACACCAAGATCACCCGCTTCGTGCGTGACATCGAAACCGCTACCAACATGTTGATGGAAACCTTCATCGAGATGGACAGCCAGCGGTACAGTCAGGGCACCGACGCGCCCCAGGCGTAAGCGTGATACGAAGGAAGGGAGGCCGCGATGGCAGTCATACGCGGTAGACAGAAGAAGAGCGGCGGTGAGATCTTCACGGCGTCGATGGCAGATATTGTTTTTCTGCTGATCGTCTTCTTCGTGTTGACCTACAACACCGAGGTCGATCGAACTCAGGTCGACCTTCCCGAAACCTGGGTGCGCAAGAATATACCGAAGAAAGCCGCAGTGATCTCAATCTCTTCCCCTGACCAGGGTGAAGTGGTCAGGGTTTCTACTGGTGAGGAAATGTCCTTGCCGGTCAGCACCAATGAGGAGGTCATCACTTTTGCCTCCACAGTGGTTGCGCAGGACCCCGCCAAGGAGTTCATTATCAAGGCTGACGCGGATGTGCACTACCAAAAGGTCGACGCGGTTCTCGATGCTCTGAAGCAGTCGAAGGTCAAAGTCATCTTCCTGCTCTCAGACCAGAAGACCGTCGACGGCTGACGGGGGCGATCATGGGAGTCATCAATATTAAAAAACGGGAGATCGAATCCGAGATCTTCACCGGCTCCATGGCCGATATCTCGTTCCTCCTGATCATTTATTTTATGGTCACGTCGGTGTTCTCTGCGACTCGAGGGTTGGATTTCGCTCTTCCCGAAGACAACAACGAGACACCTGAAATCAAACAAGAGGACTCGATCGATGTGTTCGTTCAGCCTGGGGGAGACCTCCAGCTCGACGGAAACCCAATGGCCAAAGAACAGATCGCCGATAAGCTGCTGCCTTATATTATGGAGACACTCCGCGAGAACCCAAAGAAACCGGTGATTCTGCGGACCGATCCCGACGCAACTTACGGCAATATGATCTATGTATTCGACATCTTGAGAACTCCTATAGAAGACGGTGGGATCAAGATCGAAACCATTTCAATTCCGACCCAGCGTGAGATCAGTAATATCTGGACCATGCTGGGCGTAGCTCAGTGATCGGGGGTGAAGGATGAATGAGATTCCCAAACCCGCAGCAAAAAAGGAAGACCAACTTCCCCAGACCGTGATGGAAATCATCGCGATGGAAGAAGCGCAGGATTCGAAGCTTGCTCGAATCGCATTTATCAGCGCTATGGTCCTGCATGCGGTGTTCTTCATTATGAATTGGAATTTCCTGGTCTGGGGCGACGACGCCGGTAACCACGACCAGAAGAAAACCAAGATCTACGTGGTTAAACAGGTCAAGTTCAAGCAGCCCCCGAAGCAGGAGCTGCAGCAGATTCCCAG